>JAAYEB010000210.1 GCA_012728995.1 Fibrobacter sp.
AAACCATAACAAAACAGTAAGTTGAAAAAACGGGTAATTAGGTTATTTATCATTTTTTGTTGGGAGGCTCAAATGCTAAGAAAAAGCTTTTTAGTGTTACTAATTGGCTGTTTAACCGCTTTTACTCAGGATGATTTGCCACAGGTTTCATTAAGTGGTACGGTTAAAGATGGTAATGGATCTGCTATTGAGGGTGCAGAGGTAAGTCTTGTAAATCTGCCATCACTTTCTGCCACTACCAATCAGGATGGGATATTTATAATTGAACATGATGTTGGTGTGATAAAACCTTACGGTTTATCTATTCAGAATTCGCAGCGGGCAGGAATTAAAGGCAATTTACTTCAATTCACTGTTACTTCAGAAACAAAAACCGGATTTATTGAGATATTTACGGCTAATGGCCGTCGAAGTGCCATGATTCCTTTAGGGAAGCTTCAGGCAGGTACTCACACACAGGAGATTCCTTCACTTACAGCAGGTTTTTATGTGATGAATATTACGCTGGATCAATCGGTTACAACACTCAGACTGGTTAATTCAGGAAGCCGGATGTATGTAAACAACATGGCTAAAAACATACAGCAAAACAATGCACTTCGGAAGAGTGCTCAAGTTGTTGAAGATACTCTTGTAGTATCAAAAGAGGATTATATTACAAAAAGAGTATCTCTTGACACTTACATTAAAGAGGATATTGAAATTGTCCTCGAATCGGATGAACCTTTTGAATGGACCATGCCTGATTTACCCGACAATTTAAACTCTCTGCCCAGAAACGAGAAACTCCCGGATCCGTTTACTTTTTATGATGGCACTCCGGTGACTACCAAAGCACAGTGGGAATACCGCCGCAGAGAAATCCAGGCAATAGCAGCCAAATACATTTACGGTCCATACCCCTTTGAACCTGAGGAAACATCAGGATCCGTGTCCGGAGGCAATATTTCGATTACCTGTAAGCAGGGTTCAAAAACAGAGAACTTTTCGGCCACTATCAGTGGCAGCGGAGATGTAGCAGTTATTGACCTGAGTTCAGGAATTTTGCCCAGAAACTCAAAGACTCTTTCATTCGGAAGCGGCTATGAAGGCAAAATCAAAAGCCTTTTTGGTTTATCCGGAAACATGAACAAGAATGTTGCAATGGGATGGATGGTTGACAGGGTAATTGAAGTGCTGGAACAGAATCCGGGAAGCCATGACCCAACAAAGATTGCGGTATCTGGATGTTCTGGATGTGGTAAAGGTGCATTTCTTGTGGGTGTCTTCAGCCGTATACCGATGACTGTCATAGTGGAATCGGGCGGCGGTGGCGCAGCCAGTTTACGTATGGGAGAGTGGTTCAGACACGGTGATGGTAGGTCAATTTACCAATGTATTGATCAGGGTCAAACAAAATATCCGCAGAACATCGACAACCTTGAAGACAACGGTATCTGCGGACCATGGGTAACCTCAGCAGCGCAGCAACTCCGGTCAAACCCGGACCTCGTCAATCATCTCCCGATTGATCAACACTGTCTTCTGGCGTGTATCGCTCCAAGATATCTGGTTCATTTTACAAACAACCATGGTAAAGACTCATGGTGTCACCTTGGTGGAACCTGTGAAGCACTCTCAGCCTGGGCAGCGGCACCGGTATGGAATGCCCTTGGTGTAAAAGACAACATGGCTTTTGAAGTTTACAGCGGCGGCCACTGCAGTACAGGTGATACCGGCCTCGCAAGCGCAATGTTCAAGAGAGCATTTGAAGGTGATACCAGTGGAAGCACTGGTGCTGTGAAGATTCAGAACAGTCGCGTTCAACAACCGGTCGAAGAATGGAATGACATGTGGGTTGACTGGGATATGGAAACAACACTTGATTAGTTGAAAAAGATAAAAAATCTGTTGGTCATTCGGCCGGAACAATTGCATTGTTCCGGCCGTTTTTTATAATAATATTTCATGCTGTATACATAGCAAATCTTGATTTAGTTTAAAGTATTATAGTGAACTAACAAAAGCCCTAAATCAAAATCCAGTTAACCTACAATTCAATTCTTGTATCATTTTATTAAAAAGTAATCATGGATTGCCTGGCTCAGGAATAATGCACACAGGAGAATTCCTGTTATCTGTTGTCCCGTCACCAAGCTGATAAAACTCATTGTTTCCCCAGGAATATAAATAACCATTGTCAACAATAGCAAAACTGTGATTACCTCCAGCAGCTATAGAAACAACATTACTATTAATTATTTTTATATGCTGATCACTTTTAACTGGTAAATTAATACCCATTTGTCCATATTGATTATCACCGCATGCATATAACGAACCATCATTCTTTAATATAAGACTATGATTATCACCAGCAGCAATGTCTTTAACATCATTAGCTATTTCAGCAAGAAATGAGCAATTATCATAAGATAAATTACCTAACTGCCCATATTCATTATAACCACATGCGTATAAAGTGCCATCATTTTTAAGAATCAAACTATGGTAAGCTCCTGTTGAAATGTTTTTTACGTTATTTTCAATTTGTACAGGTTCATTTACAAAATCTGCCGTGTCAATCCCTAATTGGCCATAGCTGTTATCACCATATGCAAATAGATCTCCATTATCTTTAAGGAAAAAAATGTCGGAATTAATTAAACCTACACCCTTTACATCCTCTGATATTTTAAAAGGTTCATAGACATACATTGCTATACTACTTAAATATGTATTTGCGGTAAACCCACAAAATATCAAGTCGCCATTTCTTTTAATGATAAAACTGGATAATCCTGTACCCAATATATCAATTTGTATACATCCGAACCGCATGAAGCAGAATTTTCTGCGGAAGAACACCCTCAAACTCCCCGATAACATCATCATCAGAGCCTTCATCAATTGTTTTATCATCCATATTAAAATAGCGGTCAAGCTCCAGAATCTTGACCTTGACATTCAAATGCTCACCAGTTTTCAGAATTGGGCACGCAAATACATGCAGGCGCATGACATCACCGGTCAGCGTAAGCTCGTCCGAATCAAATCCCCCGCAAAACATTGGCGCTCGTCTTTTTATCTTATTGCGAATCTCTTCCGGTACTGAATAGGTTGTCATCTTTACTGCTCCTGTGATGATTCATGATCAGGTTTTATCGTTATATCTTCCGCTACATAAGGCGGCTTACCTGCAATCCAGGTAATTGTTTTTTTCGTGTTCATGCCCTCATATTCGCATTCCACACGCAATTCAGATTCGAAAATATCGGTGAGTTCAAGTATCCCGTCATTGAGGACATCTGAAAAAGCCACTTCTTCACCAGCATAAACGCTGACTGTGGCACCCTTAATCAGCTTTGATTTTTCATCCCTGACATGAATACATGTACCACCGGGAACTGGCAAATCTCTTTCAAATTTTGGTATAATCAGTACATTTACCCTGGGACTTGCCTTGCTTCGGGCTATTGCTTCAAAAGCAAGTTTGAGGTTTTCGCCCTTTTGCTCGGGGTCTTCAACTGTCCACTTAGCCTTTGCAATTCCGTTTTCGTTTCTGCTTTCAATTGAAGTGATACGGAGCGGAGTATTTGAAGAAACATCATAGATATCAAAGGTAACTTTGGCTTTTTCCGGATAGTTTTTTATATCTGCCCTGAGTTCTATTAAATCACCAATAACTGCCTTGTCGGCGGAATCTCTCTTCAGTTCATCTGTAGTATGTTCCCATATGGGTTTACTGATTTCAAGCTGTCCGGTAATTACTTCGAGCTCATCGGTAAGTGGGGCAGGTTCCTTTTTATTATTTTTTTCTTCTTCGAATGATGGTGTATAGCAGGGGAGTCTCACGAATTTTGAGCGATGAACAAAGATAATCTTTCCGGGGTATATCGGTCCGGCAAAAAGCTGATGGCAGGGTTTGTTCGCGCACTGTTTGCAGGATGGGTTATTGGGAAATGGAACCTGATCACGGCGAAGAAGCATCTTGGTGTCCTTTGCTTATGTGTGATTTTTAATTATTAATAAAATCCCCCAACATTTTTAAAAGTATTCAGGTGAGGTAAAACCTGGGCAGAGGGATTAATTAGAATTAAAATAATACAAAAACCGGTTTTGAAATGTGATGATCATCACATTTGTGCATTTTTTTTAATTAAAAAATAATGTAATTCTTCAAATAAAAATGTTTGAGGCCATACAAGGACAAACTACTTTTTAATTCTTTTTGCCGGGTAACGCAATTTGTCGTATTATTTATAAACCTTAAAATCAATAGAGCAAAGCAAATCCCAGTTTGGGATCAAATTTAAATAGTAAACTCACACCTCAAGCCGCAGGTGTGAGTTTACTATTAAAAAGTATGCAGTTTTATTTTACAGCTGCCAACTTTTCCACTGAATTGATACTCCTGGATTCAACTCTTCCATCAGGATAATAAAAATCAATAGTGTTAAGAGGTCCCGGATTATATGAGGCAACTAACGTAGACGTATTTCCATCAGAAAGATGCCATGAACACGTTTCTTTATCCAATGACAAACTGACACTCTTTCCCGCATCCGGCCCCTTAGTTTCGCTTATAACAACAGATCCATTACCAATAGTTACATTGTAGGTCTTGTCTCCCGAAGTAAATGTTTTTTCAGTTTCCACCTCCGAATTCAAAGCTAATGGGTTATTGCCCGCCCAGAATTCAATCAGATTGAAAACAACAGCATCTACAAAATAGCAAACCGGATATACCGGGATTATATTGAAAAGCCATAATATTCCTGTTTCAGCCCATTTATTGCCGATAGAATCATTCCAGTCATACACTTTTTTCGTAAGTGAGAAAGATCCAAAGCACCCGGTATTTATAATAAGCGCAGATGCACAGATTGTAGAAATGATACATTTCCTCAACATAACAACTCCTTGTTAATATTTATATGTTCACAGAACAAACTAATTAATTCAGATTGTACAATAGATTTATAAACAGTACAAATTAAATTATGCCTAATATCAGTATCCTGGAAAAGTGTATTTTTGGAAAGCAGGTACAATACTATCACCAGTAATCAAGAATGAAAAATATATCCACAATAGTTGGATAAAACTTATAAGTCATTGATTTACCTAAGAGTTTATTATAATACAGAATATAGAATAATTTTTATTATATAGAATTTGAGCAAAACTTTTATTTAAACACTGATTTAGATTATTTTCATCCTTAAGTAATTTGAATCAAATAGTGAGTTTCATTCTATGCAAATTAAACCTTAAACCGTCAATTACTTTAAACAGAACTGCTTACAATGATGGCATAAAAAAAAGTATTTAACCAAATATCACAGATCTGCCAAAACTGTTTATTGCGTAATTATTTTCATTTATGTGCCTCGTTTAGATAAGGGATTAGTATGAATAAATTGGGAATAGATGAAAACCGGATCATTAACTCCATTCTTGATTTTTCACTTGCTGAAGATCTCGGGGAATCCGGAGATATTACTTCTGAATCCATATTTAACGATGAAGATCTTGCTGAAGCCAAAATAAAGAGTAAGGCTTCCGGTATTTTATCAGGTGCTTACCTCATTGAACCCCTTTTCTTAAAAATCGATCCTGAAATTTCGGTTGAACTGAAGATCAATGATGGTCAGAAACTGGAATCTGGTTCAGAGATTTGTGTTTTAAAAGGACCGGTAAAAGGAATTCTGGCAGGAGAAAGAATAGCCCTCAATTTTCTTCAACGGCTAAGTGGTATCGCCACAGCAACTTCCAGACTTGTTGCTGAAATCAGCAATACAAAAACCCGAATCCTTGATACCAGAAAAACAACACCAGGATTGCGCTTGCTGGAGAAAAAAGCGGTTGTACACGGTGGTGGATATAATCATCGGTTCGGACTGTTCGATATGATCCTGATTAAAGATACCCATGTAAAAAGAAGTTCTGGGGTGGGTAATGCCCTTAAAAAAGCTTTAGATTATCGTAAAGATAAATATGACAGGATCAAAATCGAAGTTGAAGTGCAGTCTGTTGAGGAGTTTCATGAAGCTCTTAATTATAAGGCAGACCGAATTATGCTCGATAATATGAGTATAGATAATATGAAACACTGTGCAAAACATGTGAAAGATAATAATATTATTGTAGAACTTGAGGCCAGTGGAAATATTACCCTCGAGTCAGTTGGTAAGATTGCGCAAAGCGGAGTAGATTTTATTTCCAGCGGAGCTATAACTCATAGCGCTCCGGCCCTTGATATTCATTTGATTATAGAATAGTAAAAAGCATTATGATTCCACATGCCCTTTCGGGACTCAGTTTTGTAGAAAGATTCTATCCGTTTCCAACAGTTGATTCTACTAATGAAATTGCACGTAATCTCGATAAGTGCCCCTCAAACGGACTCTATGTAATACAGGCTGATAAACAAACCGCAGGCCGGGGCCGACGCGGCACACCCTATTTTTCTGAAAATGGCGGTCTTTGGGTAAGTATCATGATTCCTATTAAAGATATATGCACCCATTTCAACTATAACCGTTCCATACTACTTGCAATACTTGATACAATAAAGGAAAGATTCAATTCAGCACAACTGGCTGTTAAATGGCCAAATGATCTGTACTGGGCGGATAAAAAAATCTGCGGTATACTTTTGGAAAACCATACCCGGTTTAAACATATCCTGGTTGTCGGATTCGGATTAAATGTCAATTTTTATGCCAGGCATTTCCCATCACAATTAGCCCCTATTGCTACATCCATACTTATCGAAACAGGCCGGACCTGGCCTCCTGGCAAACTCTTGCATAGAATTATGGAACATTTTTATAATTATATTCATCAAAACCCTCAATTGGTTCACGATAAATATCTTAAGTACCTGTATAAAACCGGTGCTGTTGTCGAGATAAACCAACAGGTCGGCATTCTGGAATCTGTTGATGTCGATGGACAGCTAAGAATAGTCCAGAATGGAAAAACAGTTCTTGTAAATAACGGAACACTTAGGTACCTTGAGTAATATCATGAAAACAGTTTCCGGTTACTGCATTGCTATTGACACAGGTAACACCAGAACCCATATTGGAATAATACGGAAAAACGATGCAGCCTGTTTAAATAATATATCCTTTTTCACGAGTGATATCGATAAGAAACTTATTTCTTCAATCGAATCCCTCTTGGTTGAATCGAATTCTCCCCATATTTCGGAAACAGTCATAGCCAGTGTCGTCCAAAATGCCAATTTTAAAATCAAATCCATCCTTGAGAAAAGGTTCGGTCCAGTTATCGATGTCATATTTACAAAAGAACTCAAAACAATTATTAGCTATAAAAATCCTGAATCTCTTGGAGCAGACCGGATAGCTGATGCTCTTTACTGTTGTTTTACTCATCCAGAAAGCAACGTTTTGATCATAGACGCAGGGACAGCAATAAAAACTGATGTTATAATAAATTCACAATTTTTGGGTGGTACAATAATTCCAGGAATTGAAACTCAGTTCCGTTCTCTCCACGACAGCACCTCTGCATTGCCATTAATCGAATCATTCAGTCAAAAGGTCACTTTACCTGGTATTTCAACCAGCGACTGCATGATTGGTGGAATTATCCACGGAACTGCCGGTGCAATGAATAATTTTGTAGATATTTACAAAAAAAAGTACTCTCATGATATGATTGTTTTGACAACAGGAGGTGCATGGCATCATTTTAAAAATCTGGTTGATTTCGAACATGAGCACATTCCCGAACTGACACTCATTGGAACATCACTTTACACTTTATTTTCCGGAAAACAAGTCGATATTCCCTGATGTTGAACCTGATTTAACATACATAACCCGCTGAATTATCAAATCTTTCATATCAGTTGCAGTACGGAATAAATTGGAACAAAACAACTCAGCCTAGCTTGTCGAAGCATTAACCTGACCGGGAATCATTAGAAACTCATGTCAAGGAATCAATGTCATAGTCTTTGATTGTATTGTGTTTTGTAAGTGAGAAAATTACTCTGGATATCATGTTTACGACATCTGATGCAATAACCGAATACTCTCCGAGTGTTTCAGATGCCAAAACTCCTGCTTCACTGTGTATATAATTACCAAGGATTGCAGCTTCAATTAATGAAACGCCCTGTGCAAGAAGCGACACAAGTATACCGCTCAGGACATCACCAGTCCCGGACTTTGCCAGTGAAGAATTGCCAAAAGGCATTATATAGACTTTTTGTTCCCCTGACACAATTATGGTTGGATTCCCTTTTAAAAGAATTGACATGCTGTATTCAGCCGCAGTTCTCTTCAACACATCTACAAGCTCAATTGGTTTATCGGGCAAATCACCAAACAGCCTTCTCCACTCACCTCTGTGTGGAGTAATGATTATCTCTCCCGAATGTTTTTTGAGTTCTTCTTTATATTCAACAAAAGCATTTATTCCATCTGCATCTATTACTGCAGGAAGAGTTGTTGATTTTACAAATGCCCTTACGAATCTGCCAGTCTGACTATCTCGTGTCAGCCCGGGTCCTATACAAACTGCATTTTGTCTGAGAGACAGTTTCTTAACCTGATCCAGAGCACTGTAGGCTATTGAACCATTGTTGGTTTCGTTAACAGAATGAATAACCGTTTCTGTCAATTTAGTTGACAGAACAGGTACTGATGATTCAGGTGCTGCAAGATGGGTCATTCCGCATCCACTTCTTAATGCAGCTTGTGAAGCCAAAGTGGCAGATCCGCACATCCCTTTTGAACCGCAGACAAGAATTGCCAGACCATGTTCTATTTTTGAACCCCCAGGGTGCCGGGGAGGTAATAATCGTCCGATATCAGATCTTTTTGGTATGAATATATCAGAACTGTTCTCAGAAATAATCTCATCAGGATACCCTAAATCACACACAACCAGTTCACCAACATATTCTTTACCTGGATAAAAACACAAACCGATTTTCGGAAATCCCATAGTAACAGTTACAGTAGCTTTAACACATGGATTTCCAGGTATACCAGTATCATTGTTCAATCCTGAAGGAGTATCTACCGACAAGACAGGTACATATGTTTTATTTATTTCATCAATAATAATTGCGGATAAGCCTCTTGGATCCCCTTTTAATCCTGTACCCAGAATGGCATCAATAATCAAATCATATCTGTTTAAGCCAGCCAGATCCGCGGCATCATTTAATACAAGAAAATTACCTTTTCGGGTAACGTAATCCTCAAAAGCCAGCTTTGACTCGCCTTTATAATCCTCAGAATCGCATAGTAAAAAGCACATAACTTTATGACCTTCTTCCAGCAGCATTCTGCCAACCACGAATCCATCACCGCCATTATTTCCTTTTCCACAAATAACGGCTATTTCGCAAGGCTTGTTAGAATCAAGCATCTCATTTGCTGCTTTCATAAGGCCATACCCGGCTCTCATCATAAGAGAATATCCTACAGCCAGATTACCATTAATCGTTTTTTCGTCAATAAGTCGCATTTGTGATACTGAAAGAACCCGGTTCATAATGAAATCCTTGATTTAATTTAACCTGAGTCAACAATTGCTACACAAAAAAGATCCATAGCCTGCCTTGAGTATCAATGTCCCCAGAATGGATTTTAACTCATTCGTTCTTAAGTTTATCATCCAGTTCACAGCCCCAGAGCAGTACATACAGGTCAGATTTATTTCTTTACCTGGACCCAATGATTTTCTGATATAATATATTTCATAATAATAATGTATCCAAATAGAGATAGGATTCGCATTTTTATTTTTCGAATTTGCGAATTTGGGACGAACTATTTTTTTATGGATTAGCGAAAAAAGCAAAAAAATAGTCCGTCCCAAATTCTCATAAATCCCATCAAGGCCAGGGCAACTTACATTGATTTATTTTGGACAGAAGTGACGCGGTCCCGATCTTGCTGAAACTATAAAAGGAGATCTTATGGCCCGATTATTCATAGCAGTAGATATTCCACAACGAATCAAGGATGATATAGTTTCAACATATTTGGCTATACCGGGAGCAAAATGGGTAAAAGAAGATCAACTTCACATTACTCTTA
>JAAYEB010000211.1 GCA_012728995.1 Fibrobacter sp.
CTCCGGCTTCATCCGCAGCACTGGACAAACCGATTTTCTCGAATCCTGCTTCTCTGCTCAAATCCATTGTACGCACAACCGTTTTTATCGGGATATTATCCTTTGAAGCAATAATCAGTTCTTCATTGTAATTCAGATCCTGCTTATGAAAAAGCAGCCTTTTAGAAAGCTTATTAAATGGATAGATATTGTTCGCAACCGGTAATGAATCCAGGAGCTGATCACCGATAACTATCCCCAGATAGTCATCACCGACTCTTACAGTCAATTTGGGAACAGGCTTTGTCTTAGAGGAATTCATCGAAGGACCAACATTTGGCGGGAGAGAAAAATCAATAATTGATAGTTGAGTAAAAATAGCCATTGATACCAAAAACGGTATAAGTATTATAAACATATTCATAACCGGAGTAACATCCAGTTCTGGAATATCCGTTATCTCTGAAGGTGGATATTTATTTTTAAACAGTGAGAGCCGCATCAGTTTTTCTGCTTTTTAAGGTAATTAACAAATCTAACAACAGATTCATCAAGATCTTTAATCAGCCTGTTCTGTTTATTAAAAAGAAAAGTGTATAAAACCATACATGGAACCGCAACAATAAGACCAAAAGCGGTGGTAATCATTGCCTGACTAATACCATCTGCAAGCATCATTGCCTTCCTCGATGCTTCAACTGCAGCAAGTGATGAAAACGAAATCATTAACCCGGAAATAGTTCCCAGTAAACCAAGCAGGGTTGCAATATTTGCAAAAAGTGAAAGATAATTCAATCTTTGGATGTAACGTGGTATCTGCTTTATTGCTGTTTCCTCGACTCCCTCCTGAATCTCTTCAATACTCATTCCGGAATTAAACCTTTCGAGTGCAGTACGAATTAGTACTACAAGCGGAGATTTACCTTTATTCACATAAAGAAGTGCCTGATCTTTTTTCTTTTCATTCAAAGCTCCGGCAATAGCAGACACAATTACAGGTCCTTTTTTTCTACAAATTATGTAATAGAATATAAGCCTCTCAAAAGTAACAGCACATGCCAAAGCAAGAACTACTGTGATTACCCACATAAACGGGCCTCCAGCATTGAACCAAACAGCAACAGTGTTTATCATTTTTTCCTCCGGTAACTTTATTTCGGGGTAAATACAGATAAAAACAAATCTTTATCTGATTAAAAAACCATCCACTTGTTTCATCAAGGCTTTTTCAGAATTTCTGTAACGGGAAGCGTGAGAAAGTTTGTACCTCGAAACTACACTCTTGCTCTCTTCCACTTAATACCTTTTTCAGATGAATGCAGTTTTAAACGATAATAGTACAATATAAATTAAGTGACCTTTTCAGAGATAATGTTTTGTCTGAATGGTTGTGATTTTTTTGTCATAAAATATCTCTGAGGCGTTTAACTGCTCTCAAAACCAGGGGGGGGGAGAAGGGCTTGCGCATACAATCGAAGAGTCTTTTGGTTTTGATACCCGCAAACCTGCTTATGGAAATCACTTTTGAAATACATCCCAGATCGAAAGGAATTGTGAAATGAGGCATAATATTTGTGGGTATTTAAGCCTTTTACCAAATTGGATTATTCTTTTTAGCTTCCGGATAACAGCTTTTATTGCATATTTTAAAAATATGTTCTATAATTCTATAAATCGTCACATCATCGATTTCAGAAAATGAAGCATATGGGTAAAATTGGATAAACAAATGCCCGAATATAACAGGGCTATTTACAAAAAAGTTGCCATACCAATTTTTCAGATAAACGCTAAAGGAGAATCCAATGATCGGGAAATCAAGATTTCCTCTTTTTATTTCGTTATTTGTTTTAAGCTTTTTCGATATTACTGCAGAAGAAACACATTTTCCCGTTCCTGAAATTCTTTCGAGCAATGTAGAATTCTGGAAAAAGATTTACGCTGAAGTTTCACTTACGGAAGGTCTTATACATGACAGGGATTATCCGGAAATAATTTATGCAAAGGTAAAAGGTAACAGCAGATCTCAATCTGCTGCCACAAAAAGAAAAGAAATCACAAATATCCTGAATGCAATTACCAACAAACCAGAATCAGAATATACAGAAAAAGAGATCGAAATATTTAATAAATTCAAGGATAAGCCTGAAGCTCTCAACGGGGCTGTTGACAGGATACGTTTTCAGCAGGGACAAATGGATCGTTTTAAAGAGGGCTTAAGAATATCGGGAATGTATCTTGATACAATCAGGGCTATTTTAAAAAAACATGGTGTTCCTTTGCAGCTTGCACATCTCCCCCATGTAGAATCATCATTTAATACTCAGGCCTACTCAAAAGTTGGAGCAGCCGGGATGTGGCAGTTCATGAGAGGAACCGGCCGTCTTTACGGTCTTAAAATAGATTACGTAATAGACGAAAGGCGTGATCCCATACTCGCAACCGATGCTGCTGCAAGATTTCTTGCATCAAACTACAGAGAACTGAAATCATGGCCGCTTGCCATTACAGCCTATAATCACGGTGTCTACGGGATGAAAAGAGCTGTAAAACAGACCGGATCCAGGGATCTTGCTGTTATCATTCAAAACTATAAAAGCCGCTCTTTCCGGTTCGCCTCAAGTAATTTCTATGGCTGCTTTATTGCCGCATGTGAAATTGCAGAGAACTACCAGGATTATTTCCCCAATTTAACCCTTTATCCTTCATTGAAATATAACGACCTGACATTAACCGACTACATATCACCGGATATTATTTGCAAATACCTGAATATCCCGAAACAAAAGCTTATTGCTCTTAATCCTGGAATTCGTCCAACGGTATTTGAAACTCATAAAATGCTTCCAAAAGGATTGGTACTTCATATCCCGACAGAAATATCATCTCATGATGCACTCGTGGCTATTGGAAATATTCCGGATTCATTAAAAAGGAACGAACCACCACGACCTCAATACTATCATGTAAGGAAAGGCGATAACCTGTATCAGATCGCCACCAGATTAGGAGTATCTGTAAAAGACCTGGCTGTCGAAAACAATATAAATAAATTAAACAGAATATATGCCGGTCAGGTACTTAGAGTTCCTGGACAAGCTCCAACACAGGTCGCCTCAGCAGTTAAATCTGAAACTGTTTCAAAAACTGAACAAAAAAGTCAGGAAATAACTGCAAAAACAGCACTCGAAATACCTGATTCAACAACAGATGCAGTTGTGGAAATAGCGCAGGCAGAAGAGAAATCAGCTCTTCCTCCAGAAGAATCTGTGGTTATTGCAGAAGAAAAAAAGAAAAAAGAACCATTAGTTTCAGTTTCTTCACCTGTCAAAAGACCTGACAAAACACCAGAAACAGGAACAAAACCGGTAGCAGAAGAAGTAATTTCCGATACACTGAAGGAGATTGCTCTTGCAACAGCAATTGAAGAAAAACCGACAAAGAGAAAATCAATAAGATCTTCACACTTCGATGTCTCCATCTATAACCTGGATGTCACATTATCACCAGTTGGCACAAGCGCCGAACTGCGTGTAACTGTTGATGAAACAATAGGGCATTATGCAGACTGGCTTAAAATTCCTACCTGGAGGATCCGGAAACTGAATCAAATGGGTCGAAATTCCAATATACGGATTAACGACAAGCTGCTCATACCAATTGATCAGGAAGATGCTCTGGAGCAGTTCGTTGCTGCGCGGCTGGAGTACCACATGGCTCTTGAAGAGGATTTTTATACGCAGTATATAGTTACAGATCTTAAGGAGCATAATATTGAAAGAGGACAGACATTGTGGGACCTGTGCAACGGGAGTGACGGAACGTTTCCTTTATGGCTGCTGAAAAAACATAATTCGCAGCTGGATCTCAACAAACTGATTCCAGGAATGACTGTATGGATTCCGGTGATAGGTGAAAACACTTCAGGGATTCCCTATAAATCCTACAGTTCGGATGAAACCACCAATGTCAGAGGTGCTACTTACCTGAAACCATCAAAAATAAGTACACAGCAGATGAGGCGGGTGCCATAATTGATATTTTGTAAATTAGTATTACCATAAGTTAACTGCAAGTAACCACCCTGCTATGCCGCCGAACAGAGCATAAAATACAGCTACAAGGATATTCCATTTTATTATTTTTCCTTCCCTGCCAACCAGGCCAACAGTTGTCAGGACCGCCACGATATTATGAATACAAATCACATTCCCCGCAGCACCTCCAATCGATTGCAATGCAAGCACAGGAATTACAGGAAGTCCGGCATTCTGCGCAGTACTATACTGAAAAGTACCAAACATAATGTTTGATACAGTTGCACTTCCTGCAACAAACGCCCCAAGCACACCAACCAGCGGCGAAACCATATACCATATCGCACCTGTATATTGGGCTGCTGCCTTTGCAATTACAATTAACATTGAATCACGTCCCGAAGGTTCACCGGTATTAATCATTATATAAACCATACCAAGCGCGAATACAAGAGCCAGTGTTGCAGGTTGAATCATTCTAAGTACCTCACCCCAGGCCCTTGATGCCGATTTCCAGTGCAGATGATGAATCAAAGGAATAAACAGGGCAACTATCAGAAACGGAAATATTCCTGGATTGTAAAAGGGCATTATGCCACGTTCTATTGTTGTCCCAAAAATATCTGTCCATTGTATTATGACAGACCTTAATACAGACGTAAGCCCAAACAACTCTACTCTTCCTGAAACCAGCAAAATACCAATCAGTATGTAAGGCATCCATGCTCTCCAGGTACCTATCTTTTTTTCCTCACCCAGCTTGATATGCTCACCAGCCTTGATGATCCCTTCCCACTCTGAAGGCCAATCCTTATGATGCGCAAAATCCCATGTCTTTCGGGGGATAAGGTATTTCGATTTAATAAGCAGAATAAAAGCAAACAACCCAGTTAAGGAACCAAGCAGTGACGGTAATTCAGGACCAATGAAAACAGCAATCAGAAATTGAGGCAGTGTGAAAAAGAAACCAGCCAAAAGAAGAACAGGCCAGATTTTTAGTCCACCTTTAAATGATCCTTCACTTATCTTTGTCATGATACAAACAATAACAAGTGGAATAAATGAACCAACCAAAAGGTTTACAGTCGCTGCAAAGACTCCAACATTTACCAGAAATTCCCTGAATGACAGTAATCCTGCCGCAGTCTCTACCGGCCATCTGCCAAGAACCTCTATACCATCAAATCCACCCCATAATGGAACACCTACACCTCCAAATATGACAGCCGCACTGTCTGCAAGAAGTGTTACTATTGCGGCAATAAAAGGTGGGAACCCCATCCCTACAAGAAGCGGTGCACCTATTGCAGCAGGCGTACCAAACCCTGCAGCCCCTTCAAGAAAACTCCCCATAAACCAGGCTATTATAACTACCTGGATTCTTCTGTCGGCACTTATTGTGGCCATATTTGAAGAAATTTGCGCAATACCCCCACTTTTCTTCATTAACTGAAGAATAAGAAGAGCTCCAAAGACAATTATCAGAATATCCAATGCATTAATAACACCTGCAACTGTAGCAGCCATGATCCACCGAAACGGCATCCTCCATCCTGAAAATGCGATTATAACAGCTGTTAAATAACCGACAGGCATGGCCTTACTTGACGGCCACATAAGTACAAGCATGAGAAAAACCACCACAATAATCGGTAATGCAGCAAGTAATACAAACATCTTAAAATCCTTTTTTCACCGAAAATCCATTTCTGAAACTTACCTTGTATAATATTGTCAAGGACTAATTGCAAAACAAACTCTTTAATCCTTTTTCAATCAGGTAATGACAACTGCAACCAGATTCAAAATACTATTCGGGTACAAAGAGTGTTCCTTGAACACGAAAAAAGAGATCAGGAATTAGATATTTTATCTGAACCAGACAAAATAGAAACAAGAACGATTATTGAAACAGAGACGATACCGATAATGGAAACGTAAACGATAAACTATATTAACAATGGAACGAAACCTTTTTACATATCAATATTCGTACCATTTATATGATTTTTTTAACTCCATAAAAATAATGCCAAAATAACAGTGTGGAATTCTTATTGCACTTAAAGTATATTCGGTGTTAACATAAATGTATTATCTTTGTTACATTGGCCCAAAATAAATCAGTGGACAGTCTGCAGACTCGTTAGTTGCAAAATGCAACCTGTAACTGTATAACAAATCTATTAATCATGTAATTAGCTGGTTTAATATTCTTTAAAATGGAGTTTACCAGACTCCGGTCAATTCACCAAAGTCCGTAAAATTGCTTAAAATTGATTTTGAATATCAATTCGTGCATAAGTGATATTCTGTACTGAATGATTCTTATAATCCACCTGTTTTGTTCCCGGAAAATTAGTAAAAAAAATGAAAAATATCAAAAGCTCCATACAGATTGCAGTCCGTCACCCATCAAGTGGTTCACAGCTTCTGGCAAAAACCATAGCTGATGCATTTTTGGAAGCGACATGGATAAGCAGGGATCTGAAAATCCGGTTTTGTATTATTTACATGAAAATGATTATTGGATGTGAACTCGAGCAGACTATTAATGACAAATTGCTGGAGAAAGTTACCAGAAAATCACTCCCGTTTGGAATCCGGCTTTTGAAACGTTACCCCGAAACCGGCATATTTGTATTGGTAAAGCTTATTATCAATGAATTAAATCAAAAACAGAATTTTTCACTGGAACAGCTTGTAGAATTTCATTCCGAACTTCTTTCCCACTTTTTTCCTGATATCTGATATTGACTTACTGCAAGTGTTGACATTTTTCTAAAAACCGGCATTATAAACTTATCTGACAGAAAAAACAGCCTGGTTCTATGTTATTCCAAGCAACCTTCTGACTGCACTCACCAGTTCTGTCGATTCACCTTTCGTTATAAGATCATCAGCTCCTGCTTTTTTAGCTGATTCGTAAAATCGATCGGAATCATGTCCTGTAACAATCAAAAACTTTATACCAGGAAACGATTCATGTACCTGTTCGACAAATTCTATACCACTCATTCCGGGAAGTGTGATATCCACAATTACCAGATCAGGATTCGATTCTTTGATTACATTCAGCGCATCTTCTGCATCCGAAACTTGTGCAGCTATTTCAATTCCCTTTTCACGGCGAAACATAGCTTTGTAAAGGATCTGCATCTCCTCATGGTCTTCAACAATAACAATCCGTTTTTTCGCCATACTACCATAATAACCTGATGATGAACCCATTTCAGATATTTCTACCCTTTTCCACAGAATAACTTTACCTTTTGATAGTATACCAGACCGTAGAAAACAGAAAGCAACACTTATGCCAAAAGCTTTTTTGAAAATTGAATTGACCGAAGTCAACCACTTTTTTCGATGAGAAATTAATACAACAGGATAGTTTTAGTCAGGACTTATTCAAACCTCTAACAAAGCAGTTCGTCAATTGAAATACAATCCTTTTTGGCAATCTGCCTAAGCCAGATTTCCAGTGTCATATAACGGCCAATAATATCTGATTTGTCGATTCCATTTTTACTTTGAACAATATAGGTTCTGATTTTAACAGGATCAACATAATTGAAAATCAATGCGTCATCATTCTTGAATAGTTTTTCCAGCAAAATTCGGGATGGTTGCGTGCACAACAAGTTCCTATAGTTTGTAAAGGATCTGTTCCGGCGGGTGATTGGTAGAATCGTTGAAAGTTTGTCTAAAACTCTTTCGAAAGAATACTTTAAAAATACTTGACAATTATTTTTTGCAATCGGCAAACCGGTCTTTTGCCAAGGTATATCGGAAAAAAATTCGGGGAAAGTGTGAAGAAGAACTTTTTTGTAAAAAAAAGCATTTTTCAGAAACCGATCTGGAACAGTAAGAGTAAATTCATAAAGGTCATTATCCATGAAAGGGATTCTAGTATGTATAAGCACATTACCGATCACCAACCCCATTGCAATAAAACGCCTCCCCCTATCCCTGAACATATTGTGCATCCCTTTATTACCTCTGATATACGTTCCACCAAGAATAGCATCACCAAGAAATCCATTCAGTTCAATGTGATA
>JAAYEB010000212.1 GCA_012728995.1 Fibrobacter sp.
TAATTCAAGCTGTATTTCCTGGGAAAAAGAATCACTCAAATGAATTGAACAGATTAAAGCTGTCATGATAATTTTATATGCTAACTTTTTCAAGGTCATTATCTCCTCCCCTTGAATACTGAATCGTTTAAAGAACATTCTAGTACCATAATATAAGATAAATCTAATTAAAAATGTAAAATAGAATGAACATAACGCTGTTGGCCATGTAGTTAAAATCTACTTTTGGTATGGACAATATAGTGAGTATATTTCAGTTAATTTAATTTATTGTAGAACTTGTTTTCCACACCCGGCACTATCTTTATTAACCATTTTGTATAGTTGCACGATCTCCTCAGGCCACAATGTTTCATCAATAGTTTCAAGTATAAGAGGTATCTCTTCAAAACGGGGGTCATTCATTATGTAACTGAATGTTTCGAACCCCAGCTCACCTTTTCCTATGCTCTGATGACGATCCACTTTTGACCCTACTCCAGTTTTGGAGTCATTGAGATGTGCCCCCCTGAGATACTGGAATCCTATTATTGAATCCAGTTCTTTCATGGTTTTGCAGTAACTTTCAAAATCCCGAATATCATATCCTGCAGCATAGGTATGACACGTATCAATACAGAAGCCGATTCTGGACTTGTCATTTACCTTATCGATTATACTGGCAATATGTTCAAACCGGTAACCTACATTTGATCCTTGTCCCGCTGTATTTTCCAGAACTATTGTAACTCCTGATGTCTCATCAAGGGCACGATTTATTGATTGTGCGATATTATCCAGACACTGTTCTTCAGAAATCTGATTAAGATGACTGCCCGGATGGATATTAAGATAAACCAAACCCAGTTGACTACATCGTTTCAATTCATCTACTAACGCATTGTAAGACTTCTGCCTTGCTTCTTTTTGAGGGTGACCGATATTAATAAGATAACTATCATGAACCAAAGCATGTTCTGGAAGATATCCTTCAGATTCCATATTCGACCTGAACTGTTTTATAATATCAGAACTGATCGGTTTTGCATCCCATCTTCTCTGATTTTTTGTAAAGAGCCCAAACGCAGTTGCACCCACAGACCTTGCATTAAGCGGAGCATTCTGGACTCCTCCTGTAATATGAACATGCGGACCGATTCTTTTCATGTTATCTCCTTAAAAAACACTTATCTCATTACCTTACTGAAAACAGATCTTGACAAAATCAATATTGATATCCTATGTCAGTACCATAAAGCACACTCTGTTCACCTATTCTGTAATCATCCTCGTCTTTATTAACATAACAGGGGTCAACGTTCATAAACGGAATATTGTGCCTAAGATAAATTGAATCTGCCTGCATGGCCTCATTGTTTCCAAAAAAGTTTGTACCTGATGTCGTAAAAAAACCGATTCCCTCTACGGATGATTCTCGTCTGATACCAAATGATGTGTTATAGGTAATAAGCGAATTGGAAATTACAGAGGGTTTATTTGGCACTTCAAGTCGTATTCCACCCATTCCATTATCAGAAATTGTGACTTTATTTAAATTCAGTCTGGCAGATATTGTATTTATACCATAAGCTCTGTTGTGAACAACCAGAATATTTTCGGCACTTAAACTATGATCATTTTCCTCTCTGCTCTGAACACGAATTCCTGTGCCGCTGTTATGATAAATTTTGCAGTTTATCATTGTAACACTGCTTTCAATTATTTCCAGCCCGTAATCTCTGTTGTTTGTAAAAACACAGTTTTCAAAACGGATTCTACCAGACCCGGATTCAAGTTTAGCCCCGGCAGTCTGACTACCCGAAAAGGTTAGATTGTGGAACTCGATATTCGTACTTGCAGAAATAAAAAAATCTGCCTGATCAAAAACGGTATTACCAAATGGAGAGCCTACTATTACAATAGGTTCAGCAAGTGAATCACCCATATTGGTAAAACGCAGCTGAGCTACAATTGTAACGTTATCCAGATAAATGGTATCACCAGGAAGCAGTTCCGGAAGAAGAGCTTCAAGAGTATCAGGATCTGAATGTAATTTATTACTGCAATATAACATTAGTCTGGAAATTGATCTGTTATAAGACCGGATAATTTCATTTTCTTCATGAATACTGCGATTGTACCCGGTTATTAGCAATTCATTGGTATCAGAAACTGTTCTATTGTAGTTTTCCAATTCATTAAACAGTGAATCCCACATATTTATGTTTGAACTGATAAAATCAAATACAGAATCAATAAAATACGAATCATAAATACCTTGTGGACTACACCTTTCGTTACCTGAAGCGATTAAAGATGCTACTCTCAAGGAATCAACCTTTATACTTTTTTTATAATTATCGATCTCGTTTATATCAGTAAACAGATTATAATATTGCAACGTGTCAATATATTTTTTAAAATCTATATCACAGCTATCACTGGAATCGTTGTGTTGTTCTATTGAGTCATTCAATAAGCTGATTGAATCTATGGAAAGGATCGCTTTATGGTTAAGATTCAAGATGGAATCATTATATTTCCTGATATTATCAAGGATACCCTCATAATCTTTTATAATGGCTCCATATCTTCTGATATTAAAGATGCAGGAATCAATAACCGGATCAATCTGATCATGAAGCTCTTTACGAAACGGAGCCGGGCAACCATTAAGTGGATCCCAGGGATTATTTCTTTCGATACATTTGAGCAAGAACAGAAACAATACAATTGATAAAGATCTGAAAAACCAATACCTGTGCCCCATTCAAGCAAAATACAATGATTTTTTTAATACGGCAATTACCTGTTTTCAAAAGTGGAAAATATAGAGGTCATGTAAGTATATTATTCATTCAGATATTCAATTATTATGGAAATTAATCGATTAAATAATTATATCATATTTTCGTTGGGCTGTTTGCTGTTTTTATGTTTACACTCTTTTTCAAATACCTGTAAACCAAACAGTAAAACTCTCTATTTTTACTGTGATAAAGCAGTTCGTACCTCAACTGACCCTGGTTTTACAACCAGAATTTACAATCAATTTCTTGAACCTCTGGGTGAAATCGGATACTGCCTTGATTTACTTAACCGAGAAATACTGTCAGATACTATAAATAAAAATGATATGATACTGTATATTACCATGGAAAACGAATCAGACCATCATTTTGGTATCACCGATTCTGTTTTTTTCATGATCATCAATCTTATCAGTATTGAAGACTGGAATTCTGGAAAAAGAGGTAAATTATTCAGTCACCCTCTTATATCTTTATCATATGAACCTGAAGAGCTTTCAACATTTGAAACAGTATTAATCCGAAAAACTATTGAAAATCTTAGAACTCAATATGTGTGTAATTTAAGAATCCACTCCAGCCCACAGGGAGCACTTATACAATCTGAATCGGGACTGGAAGGGATTACTCCTCTGGAATGGGTTTTACCTGTAGGTGACATTTCTATTGAAGCGTCTCTTGATGGCTATGAGCAAATCAGAAAAAAACTGGATATTAATGATCCGGGAATACATACTATTTTACTTCAAATGAATAAACGTCAATTTTACAACTCTAAATTTATCTATCCTTCAGTTGTATTTGGACTGGCAGCAATAACATGCTTTATTGCTGAAGGGCAGTACTATTCAAAATATACCAACCTCGGAAAAGGTGATTACTATGACAATCCTGAAAAATTCAACAAAGTTTTTAAAAGAGCAAAAAACTGTGAACGTATCGCTATCGCATCAACAATCCTTTGTGGGATCTCATTCGGATTAACATTCATTTTTTGAATCTATCTTCTTATCCTGCAGGTCAAAAATTTCGAAAATAAGATGATATTCAAAAATTACCGAAGCGTATTTTTCAAATTATATTTTACTAAAATATACCGAAAAAAGTGTACTCCTTTTTCCGGTATATTTTGAATTGGAATGATCTTGTTATCCTTTGATTTCGATTTTTGTTCCCTTCTTCTCCGGTTCTCCGGTTTTAAGAAGAGATAGCTCAAGCACACCGTCTCTGTAACTGGCATTTACCTTTTCTTTTTCAATATTTTGCGGTAAGGTGAATGATCTTTGAAAAGAACCGGAAGATCGTTCCAGATGAGTATATCCCTCTGTTTCTTTTTTGTATTCTTCCTTCTTCTCACCACTTATTATCAGCGTATCTCCTTCGATAAAAACATTTATATCATCTTTATTCATCCCCGGCATATCAGCCCTTACAAGATATCTTTCCTTATCTTCAACAATATCAACTTTCGGAAAAAAAGTGGGAATTTCACGATTAGCCAACATGAATGGTTCATTGAAAAAATCCTCCATCAAATTACGAAATGATGAAATTGGATTCATCGTTCTCAAAGAAGGCATAGCCATATAAACCTCCTGATAAAAATTAGGCTTATTTAAAGATTCCTTATCGAAACAACTGCACAAAATATTAACAATCAAAAAAAGTACCTGTACCGAATAATCCTCTCCAAAACCGTAGAATCACTTTTTCATCATTGGACATATTCATACATAGCCTGTATCGGGGCATCTTATTTTCCAACAGCCAGTATCAGGAGGTCATGTTTGATAGTCTGGAAGAGGTCGGATCTTTTTCTTAAATACTCAGAACCATTTTTGCAATAAGGAAATAAATAATAAGCCCTGATGCATCCACCAGTGTAGAAATTATAGGCGCGCTCACTACAGCAGGATCTATTCCAATTTTTTTTGCTGTCATAGGGAGTAATGAACCGGCAAAAGCTGCAAGAACAGCAATGGAAAACAGGGATAATGAAAGTATTATTGCCATATTAATCCCAAAAACGATACTCACAAAAATGAATCCCATTATTCCAAGAACCAATCCAAGCAAAGCACCTACACGAATTTCCCGAAATAAGACAGCACCGGTATCGCCGAAACGAATCTCACCTAAAGCCATTGCCCTAATAATGATTGTTGCAGATTGAGACCCGATATTACCGCCAATTCCAATCAAAAGAGGAATAAAAAGAGACAAGGTAAGAACAGATTCAAGAGTACTTTGAAAAAGATTAAGCACATTGACCGTAAGGGTTGCAGCCAGCGCAAGCACCAGCAACCATACAGCCCGTGTTTTTGTCAAGCGCAGCATTGATGCAGTCAGATACGGTTCACGAAGTGGCTCCGAGGCTCCAGTACGCAGATAGTCTTCAGTATCACTTTCCTGGAGAACTTCCATGGCATCGTCAAAAGTCAAAACACCAGCCAGTTTTTCTTCACTGTCTACCACAGGAAGAGCAATCAGACCAAGATCCAGAAGAAGTCTGGACGCCTTTTCCTGAGACTCATCAGCCTTAACAGAATATGCTTCTTCGGTTAAAAGTTTTTCGGTTGTTATGTTGCAATCTGCCAGTACCAGATCACCCAGATCAATGGTTCCAATAAATTTGTGATTTTGATCTATTACCGGGAGCGAATAGATAGCTTCAACACCCCTTCCGGAACTTCTGACCCGTGCTATTGCTTCGTTGGATGTCATATTAATTTCGAGGTCCACAAATTCCGGACTCATTATTCGGCCCACAGAATTTTCCGGATATCCCAGAAGAAGAGATGTAAGTCGCCGCTCCTTGAACGATAAACCCTCAAGCAGCTTTTTAGCCAATAATGGAGGCATTTCATCCAAAAGACGAGCCCTGTCGTCCGGTTCAAGCTCCTCAAGAATTTCACGCACCCGCGGTTCTCTAAGTATATTAAGGATCTGTTGCTGAACTGAAGGATCCAACATCTCGAATACATCTATAGCTCTGGCTTTAGGAATGAGCCGGAATGCTATTGCTCGCTGTTCCGGATCACTCCTTGTAAGCTCCTCAACTATTTCGAGAGTTCCATTTTCATGAAACCATTGACGAAGTTGTTTGAAATTCTTTTCACTAATTAAATGAGAAAACTCTGACATGAAAATAACATTTTCTAAAAAAACATAGTATCTGTGAGTAATACCATCCTTGTTTAAAGATCTGTAGTATCCTGCTGAGCCGTATCCTGCCCATTTCCAGTATCCTGCTGAACCGTATCCTGCTGCATAGTATCAGATGGAACTGCCCCCTCCTGCTGCGTATCACGCTGTTGTTGCTGACCGCCTCCACAGTTAAAAAATACTGTAATTAATAAAATTGTTACCACAACAACACCTGCTCTTTTAGCAATAGACATGAGCCCACCTCCTTTGAAGGGTTTTAAGATAATAGAAAAGTTCTGATTAATCCATACATAATTAATTTTTTTTTATTATTACCTGAAATGGCCAGTATTCTCATTTTTGCATCTAAACATCCCGACTGTAATAAATTCTCAAGAAAAAACGATCTATAATTCTTTTGGTATTATGAAAGAGTACACTAAACAATTTTAATCCTTGAAAATGTATCAAAAATCATGCCTAAAAAACATGATAACTGTTTCAGGAATATGAAATTACCTGTATCCGTAGTATTTATAGGAGCAAAATGATGGAGGCTAAAAATTATGAAAGAAACAATACTCGTTACCGGAGGAACAGGTACAATTGGCAGAGAACTGATAAAACAGTTACGATCAAAGGATATTTGTGTAAGAATTGCTGTAAGAGATCCACAAAAAATACTGGAAATAGATACCAGCGGGTGCCCGGTAGTTTATTTCGATTATGAAAAACCGGATACATTTTATCACGCATTTGAGAATATAGACAGCCTTTTCCTGTCGGCACCTCTTAGATGCAAACATTTAGACCAATTGCTTCTTCCTGCAATTCAAACAGCAAAACTAATGGGTGTTGACCAAATAGTTACGATGGGTGCAATTGGTGTAGAACAAGGAACAGATACCCCCCTGTCCATTTTTGAAAAGTGTATTATAAGCTCCGGTATTAATTACACAATTTTGAGACCAAATCTTCTAATGCAAAACTTTATAAATCTTGCTGGTGATTTTATTCGAAAAACAGGAAAAATCAATCTCCCGGCAGGGAATTCACGCATAAGCTTTGTAGATGGTAGAGATGTAGCCGAAGCTGCCCAAATAGCCCTGATCGATCCTGAATATCGTAATCATATCTACACTTTAACCGGGAAAGAATCTCTTAATCATTACCAAATAGCCCGGATTCTCTCAAAAGTTACAGGTCGGGATATAACTTACACACCGGTCTCTCATAACGAAGCCAGAAAAAAACTTGAAGATGCAGGGTGGGACTGGGAAACAGCCGAATTGATGATAGGACTTTATGAGATTGCACGTCATGGATGGTGTGAGGAAATTCGAAATGACCTCAAAGAGATTCTAGGTAGAGACCCGATAGCATTTGAAAGTTTTGCACTGGATTTTCGAGACTACTGGATAAAATCTGACACACCTGAATAGTAACAACTTTTTTTGGAGTCCTTTTCACTTAAAACGTCATTATATGATGACTGAGGACCAGAAGATTAGCCCGATAACAGCGGCTCTGTCTGTGAACGCCCCTGAAGCATGCGGTACTATGTCATATGGCTGGTTCATACAATAACATGCATATAGTAGATGAATGCCATTGTAATTTCGGCAATGATTATTTTATGGCTGTGAAGATCATATCTACCTGACCAGTTATCAAAGCAATAAGTTGTTACCTCACTATCGAAATCTTTTAACACCAATCTTTTATGCGGAACCGCTCTCGCAGTCTCATCAAAAAATTAATCGTCTCCATTCAGGTAATATTAAGAACTTACCTGATTATTTGAATGTTCAATAATTTTTATTGCGGCTTTAGCGACAAAAAATCATTTTTTCCAATCACAGTCATAAAGGAAAATTATAATGTTCAAACTTTTTATTGATGGGCAGGAGGGTACAACAGGCCTTCAGATCAGGGACAGGATTAAATACCGTGATGATATAGAGCTTTTAGAAATTCCTCATGAAAAAAGAAAAGATCCACATCTTAAATCACAGTACCTGAACAGTGCAGATGTAGTTATATTGTGCTTACCGGATTCTGCTGCTCGTGAATCTGTTTCAATGATCAGTAATAATCATACACGTATTATTGATGCAAGCACAGCATTCAGAACCGCACCTGATTGGGCTTACGGAATCCCGGAACTGGACAAGAATCAACGAAAAACGATACGTAACAGCTCACGGGTTTCCAATCCGGGATGTTACGCAACCGGTTTAATAATGCTTCTAAAGCCGCTGATAGCTAATAGTATTGTACCTTCGGATTACCCGGTGAGCATTTATGCAATATCAGGATATAGTGGGGGCGGCAAAAAACTGATTGCAGCTTACGAAGACGAAAAAGGCTGCTTTAAAGAACCTCGTTACTACGCATTGTCTCTTAGCCATAAACACATCCCGGAAATGACAAAGCACTCAGGTTTGTCCAATCCCCCCCTTTTTGTTCCAATTGTCGGAAATTATTATAAGGGTATGGTCGTGTCAGTTCCGTTACACCAGAAATTATTGTCAAAAAAAATCTCTGATCATGATATAATATCTTTGTATATGGAATACTATGATTCTGAACCATTTGTAAAAGTAATGGATGGTAGTCCAGAGCAGATTCTTGACAATGGCTTTTTATCACCAGTAGAATGCAACGACACTAATATGATCGAATTATTTGTATTTGCAAAAGATGAGCAGTTGCTGACTATGACCCGGTTCGACAATCTTGGAAAAGGTGCTTCTGGCGCTGCTGTTCAGAACATGAATATAATGATGGATGTAGAAGAAACAAAAGGTTTAATCTGAAACAATTGTAAACTTTTTCAAATATCACAATTATCATGAACTTTTTAAAAATTATCGGTGTTTTCGTTATTATAAATACCTTATCTTTTCAGGTTTATTCCATTGAAAATGAAACAGGTTATTCTTTTGAATACGGAAAAAGACTCTTACTTGAAACAAGAGACAGAATCTACAATTTTGATGTCTTTGACACCTCTGTCAACCTGAATCTGGCCAGATGCAACTTGATATTTTCTCGTCAATCAAACAAACAGCTCGGTCTTTACTGGAACGCAAAGGTTAGTTATCTTTGCGGTCTGGTAAACATGGGAAAAAATGACAAAAAAATCGCACTTTCATATTTTGAAGAAAGTCGCTCGATATTAATAAATATCATAAAAGAATATGGAGAGATCAGCAATGCCTACACTCTGCTGGCTGATGTTTACGTTCAACTTCTTTGGTGCAAGGGATTGGGGTACAAACTGGCGAATTTGAGGAAACTCAAAGTCTATCCTGAAAAAGCACTCTCTTTAGATCCCGGCAATGTAAGAGCCAACAACTCACTTGCCCTCTTTTGTATCAAGGCACCACAAACTCTGGGAGGAAATATTGACCGGGCAATAGAACTCTTAAAAAGTATAGATAGTGATGATAAAGCTGAAATGTTTACAACCTATTACACTTTAGGTACAGCATACTGGCAAAAAAATGATCTTGATAATGCTATAAAATATATGCATTTAGCCCTTGAGCTTTATCCAAATAATAAATGGGTAATTGATGATCTGAAATTAATCACAGAAAAATATTCATCAACTCAATCTACTCCATAAAACCTCCTCAGTACAGCACCTGCCAAATAAGCCAACGCGGCAGCTATTCCACCTGTCATTAATGTCTGTACGCCAGATTTAATTACAGGCGTCTTGAGAATAATCCCCTTTACCAATCCTATTAAAAGAAAAGCAAGGGCAGTTATTACTGAACTCATAATAAAGCGTGTGATGTAATTAAAATTCCCAAACAGAAACGGAATCAGGGGAAGAATTCCAATTATTAGAAAAGCCCAAAATGTAACCATTCCAGCCATTATTGGCGATGCTCCCTTGAGAGGTAATCCATACTCCTCTGTTACCATCGTCTCAAGCCACAACTGCTTATTATTCGTAATCTTCTCAACTATCTTTTCCAGTATTTCACCTTTAAATCCTTTATTGCTGAAAATCTGGCGTATTTCCTGTCGCTCTCCTCCAGGTATTTCCCTTATTTGCTGTTCTTCTTTTTGCCAGGTTTTATCAATCTTTTCCCGTTCACTTTTTGAACGAAGGTAATTACTTACTGCCATACTGAATCCATCAGCAATCAGATTTGCAAATCCTAATACTATTATTACAATCCTGTCAAAATTACCACCTGTTGCTCCGGCAACAACAGCAAACGTTGTAACAGATCCATCTATCCCACCAAGAACCGCATCTCCCAGATAATTGAAACCTTTATTTTTCCTTATTCTGCGAGCTATTGCTTTTTCATCGTGCTCAGCTTTCAGATCATTTCTTTTCTTCCAGAACAAAAATACTACCCCCCCCACATTATCTCACATTTCTGATAGCAAATCTGTATCCATTATTGAACAAATTTCAACAGTGGTACTCGATTGTTTAAAACAATTAGGAAAGCAGTATTATTTATTTTTCCAGAAAACGAAACTGGAAATTCTCTCAAATTCGATAATGCTGTTTTGAAATGATTTACGAATGGCAAATTTTGAAAAAGTCTATTATTTACCCTGGGCTCTTTCAATTAATGACTGAATCATGTTTTAGACAAATAGGAGTGTATTAAAAATAAAGCAATAATTTATTTTAAAAAAAAGCACAAGAAAGGGAGGAAAAAAAATAGGGCAAGTATTAACCTCATTATTGAAATCAATTTGATTTCTTCCGGAACTGAATCGATCTCTTGAACAACTTGCCCCGCAGAACTCTACACGGGAATTAATCAATCAGATTAATTTAAATGTATACCGGAAAAGTTTAATATCTTTGACGATCACGATTTCCAAATCTGTTGTTTCCACCACGGAATTTCCCGCCGCCATTACTACCAAAACTTCTCTGTGTACGTTCACGTGCAAGATCAACTTTCAAAGGTCTGCCCTCAAATTCATGATTATTCAACGCAGAAACTGCCTCATCAGCATTTTCCATTTCTACGAAACAGAATCCACGAGCGCGACCTGTCATACGGTCTGTAACAACGTTAACTGATGTAACTTCACCATATTGTGCGAAAAGATCTCTAACTGCATCTTCAGTAGCAGAGAAAGAAAGGTTACCAACAAATAGTTTTTGAGCCATTAAAGCCTCCATGAAATAAAATTAAAAGTAACAATGACGATTGCTCGTCGTTTATTAAAAAGTTATGTTCTATTATTGTTTTGAATATACGAAGCCTTTTGCCTGGGGTCTAATTATTCACTACCATATATGAGGATTTTACTTATCGTGGTTATTTCTCTGTGGATTGATTAATTACGACTGTTCACCTTGAATATGATTTAACTTCTTTAAAGCTAGTATATAATAAGCGCAAGGAAATAGTCAAATTTTTTTTTAATCTGTTTAAAAAAACTTAACCCGGTCTTCCATTCATTATATACAAAATACGGTTTAAAACCAGTAACATTTAAATCAATATCTGATCAATTATTTTTTTTCTTGTACCCACCCTGGCAGACTCATCATCCTCAACAGAATTGCAGACAGCACATGGGTATAGCTGAATTTCAAGATGCAACCGGACCGAGAATGATTGAAGCGATACTTAAATAGATAAGCACTCCGAGAATGTCAGCCACCGAGGTTACAAGCGGACCACTTGCTGCAGCCGGATCCATTCTAAATTTACGAAGAATGAATGGCAGAGACAAACCGATCAGGCTTCCTAAAATTACTATAATACTCATGGAAAGAGCAGTTACTACCCCAACCAGTACCCCAGAACGCCAAAATGCAATAAAAAAAACCGCTGTAGCCATAGATAAACCAATTACAGTTGAAACCAGAAGTTCCCGCCACACTGCTTTGAAGTAATCATTCAATTTTAATTCTCCCAGAGCCATACTTCGAATAACAAGAGTAGCAGTCTGAGAACCAGCATTTCCACCGCTGGCTATAAGCAAAGGTAGAAAAAAAATGAGCGCCACAGCAGAAGAGATAAGATTCTCAAATCTGGCAATGCCTGCTCCTGACAGTATATTTACAATAACAAGTATTACAAGCCAGGGTATTCGGCTGCTGTAGATAAGCCTCAATGGAGCTTTCAGATATGTAACTCCAATTGGCTGTATTGCGCTTCCTTTATGGAAATCTTCCGTAGCCTCTTCTTCTGCAACATCCAGAATGTCATCATTTGTAACAATACCCAAAAGAATGCCGTCCGAATCTATTACTGGCAGAGCATACAGATCATATTTTTTAAATATCCGGACTGCATCTTCACGATCCTGAAGAGAATTGAGGTAAGCATAATGCCCATCCATTAGTTCTGATATCGGTGTTTTTGGTTCTGAAAGTATCATTTTCCTTAGAGTCAGATCATCTTTGAGAACTCCCTTCTCGTCAGTAACATAAATCATGACCAGTGTTTCTGAATCAGTTCCAACTTTTCGTATATGCTCCATTGCCTTTGCAACAGTCCAATGCTGCCTTACCGCAACATACCTGTTAGTCATTAATCTGCCAACACTGTCTTGTGGATAACTCAACAAAGCGAGTGCTTCCTTACGCTCCTTATCACTTAACAGATTTAGAAGTTCCTGCATGACACGGGCAGGAAGTTCTTCAAAAAGTGCAGTACGATCATCAGGAGGCAAAGCACTTATAACCTGTCTTGTTTCCTCCCTTGCCATATTCTCAAGCAAAAGGTTCTGTGAATCAATGTCAAGAAGTGAAAATACCTCGTCAGCCATCTGACGAGGTAAAAGCCTGTAAAGGACAATCCTGTCCATGTCTTCAACTACGGTAATCAACTCAGCTATGTCAGCAGCATTCTGTCCCGAAATCAAATTCCGAAGTTCATTTAATTTTTTCGATCTTAGCATCTCGATTATTTCTGGACGCAAGAGCTTGCTGAGAACAGGAATTGATGCAGATTCACCATGCAAAGCTGGAAAAGAATACATTGCATCTATCCATTCATATAATCGCCTCTTGACTTCTTCAACATCTTCAAATTTGTCCAGTTCACGAAGGTCTTCCCGTTTTTCAAGGATTTTGGCTATTGAAGCTATCTCGTCAAGATAAGCTTTTGATGCTGTTTCAGGAATATAATAAAGAAAAATCAGATTAGCCTTTATCCCATCAGTATAGTCGATTCCGTTTCTGCTCCATCCAATGACACAAACCAGACCACCACCTGCACTGGATCTGGCATGGGGAAACGCTATTCCATAACCAAGATACGTATCTCCCATAGCTTCTCTTTCATGCACCTGATCAAGCAGATTTATATCAGAGTAAAATCCGGGTGTTTTCTGCATAACATCAGCAAGTTGGGACAAGGCACTCTCTTTATCCGAACTTTTAAGTTCAATTATCCGCTCGTCAAGAAGTGCTTTCAAGAGATACTGCATATTGAACCTCGTTTACGGATTATTATAATTAATAGAGCATGAGATTGATTCTGAAAAATACTCAGCACAAACAGTTTAATCAATAATTTACCAGCTTTTATTATACTTTATATACCTAAGAATTGCATTTTAATAAATGTCTGATAGAAGAATTTCTAATAGTGTTATTGAAGAGATTAAATCAGTAAGAGCTTCTTTTGTAAAATGCAGCTCTTTATTCAACAGTTTGGTTTTTTGGCGCGGGTTTCCCGAGAAACTGAATTATACACATATTTTAAAATTCATAAAAGAAAGCAGCACACATGGTCTTCATAACCATTTTTGCGTGCTGCCAGCCGCCTCTGTTAAAGCGATTCTAAAAACTCATCAAAAGACTGTAAGTATTTTTTATTACCGGGAACCACCAGATGTTTCCTTGCATAAGCTCTTCCACCTGAATGCGCATCTCCCATATACACCTTTTCACTGTTTGCCATTCTGTTAGCCAGGCGATGAGTATTTTGTGCTCTTTTTGATGCATCTTTATAAGCATTATCAAGAACGGTACGTATTGATGGGGATCCAAGACGGTAAATATCTGATACAGCCCAGGTTATATGCCATACATCAAATCTTCTTAAACTATCTACATAATTAAAATACAGGTCACTGATAGTTTCGGCCTGAGATTCATTGAAAAACTGATTGCGCATCGCCCAAATTGTAAGTGATGCCCCGGTTTTGCCACGATCAAGTTCATATTCGGCCACCTGAAGAGACTGATCTATATCAATCCCCTCAAGCAAAACATCATTTCTATTGTGTGTCAGATATCTCATACATCCACTTATTAACAACAAAAATATCCCACCTGTTAAAGAATAAAACATCCACTTTCTTCTATTCCAGTTCATAAACATTCTCCTCTCTCCCTTAAATATCGAGGTATCATTTATGCATACGTCATGCCATAATATGATAAACTGGCTAGTTATCCCGAATTCGTCGTAAAAACAGATTTTGGCTTTACTCAAAATTTGAAGGTGATTACTGAAGTGTATGAATATACAGATATGTCCTGGAAAAGAAATCAATTACATTCCGGATTTTTACACTAACCCAGAAAAATTGTAATTTAGAGTAATCTTGTAACTGGATCACTTCCGATCAGAACTGTTTCCTTGCTCCTGATCAGAAAAAAAAGTATGTTATATATTAATTCTTGTCCATATAAATCAGTGCACAGTCGCACAGATTCTGATTACAGGGTAAAAATGTTAAAAGCCGGGATTTAAGTCTGTTGTTTCGGGCTTTTTAGAAATGAAGTTTCTAAACTAAGCACGATTCATCGATAATGTATGATAAGAACCGGAAAATTGTTTTTAATCCTATTTTGACAATAGATACTTATTATAATTACAATAGCCGGGAGAAATTAAATATGTTAGATAATGAATTACTTGATATCCTTTGCTGTCCGGAAACAAAACAGGATCTTAAACTAATTGATGAAAAAACCAAGCAAAAGATTAATGATAAAATTAAATCTGGTGAATTAAAAAACAGAGGTGGAGAAACCATAAAAGAAACAATTGATACCGGACTTCTCAGAGAAGACCATAAATACCTCTATCCGGTCCGGGAGGACATCCCGATTATGCTCATTGATGAAGCTATCCCCTTCGAACAGTTCGACGCTTCTTCTGAGTAACTCTTAGTATTATAGTTGTAAAAGCATATAATAATAGTGAGATTAAAACGATACGGATATAAAATCCTTTAGAAAAGAACTCGTCCTTTTTCTTTTTACTACCGATCAGAAGCATTGAAGAGAGGGAATCTCCACATTCGCTTTTTGCTGTTACTCTAACAGAATATACCCCATCACTGTCGACTTCCATAGATTCCCAGGGCAAAACCCACTCAAAAGTTATCAGCTTCAAACTGTCATAAGCCTGATAATCAAGACAATAAAATTCGCTTGCTGTATCATAAGGGATCCGGATATTAAGTGGAGTTGTCTCACCATACGGATCAATTGTAAAAACCCATGAAGAACAGTTAACAGCATTTTTCGAACGTATATACCCCGAAACTCCATCAGGCGTATTAATTGCATCCCAGTACCATAAACTGTCTCTGTACCATTTTTTGACAGTTTTACTGCTCCACTCCATTAAAAAGCCATCAGTTTGTATCCTTTTACCAAAACCACTGATATCAAAATCCTGCTGTGCCCCTGTTTTCAATGCTGTCAAAATCATTAAAACTAAAATTTTGCCAATAATAACTGTTTTCATAATAATCATCCCTGAGAAACTTGAAGTTCCTTAATATGAGAACCCGAATCAGACAATTCAGGTATAAATTCGTTATGGCTATTCAAAATTATATGTTTTTATTAGTTCACTATTTCTTTGTACATCGAAAACCTATACTCACCTCCGGATATGCCGGTGAAAACCAATGGCGATTTGTAATTCGCAACTGTTTTTTACCGCTATACCATCCTCCACCTCTGATAACCCTGTATAAACCTGCCTGGGGTCCCTGTGGATCTCTCTTTTCTGAAAAAGAGTAATAATCCCGTTCATAAAAATCTGAAACCCATTCCCAGACATTACCGGTCATATCGTATAATCCCCAACTATTAGGTTTATATGAACCCGTCTTTTGTGGATGTTTTTTTTCAGAAAATGGGCAATTTTGTGAAGAAGGTGGTGAATCGCCCCACGCATAAGTATATTTTTGACCGGCTTTTGCAGCATATTCCCACTGTGCTTCCGATGGAAGAGTCTTTCCTTTAAATCTGCAATATGCCTGTGCCTGATACCACGTAATACACACTACCGGATAGTCAGGATTCCGATAACTTGAAGGTACTTTTACAGACATAAATTTTCCCCTGCTCCATACCATACAGTTGTCATAATGAGCAGGTGTGCATTTTCCAGCACGAACACAAGAATCGTACTCTTTTTCAGTTACCTGATATCTGTCTAAAGAAAATGAAGAAATCGCAACCTCATGTTCCGGAACCTCGTCAGCTTCACCATTATTATCACCCATGGTAAATGATCCTCCTGTTATCTGCACACTTTGCCCTGCCAAAGCTGTAGAAAACCACAGAATAATAGATACCAGGATAGTTTTAAGAGAACTGGATTTAAAATTACTCATTTCTGTCCGAAACTCTCTATAAAAAGCAAAACCAGTCCAAAAAGAGCAAATGCACTAGCGACAACAATGGTTTTAATCTTTTTTCCGTTTTTTTCTTCGGTATTCTGAACTGATTCAATTGTATCGGAAACGGCCACTGATGGTTCAAGCAGAAATTTCAGAGTATCAGATCTACCACTCGAAACATTTATTTTGCGTTCTACAGGTTTAAAGCCCGATGTCTCAACACGAATATTATATTCTCCGGGCTTGATGATTGAATCGAGAAAAGGGGTTTTTCCTGCAGATCTTTCATCAATGTAAACTTGTGCACCTGCAGGTTCACTTGTAAAAAATATGGAACCCGGTCGGTTGAGAACGAACCTAAATGTAACAGAGGAATCGATCTGAAGTCCGATTTTCCTCATATAATACCCTTTTTTCTTTAATATTAGGGTATGTTTTCCTACAGAAACATCTTTAACAATAACAGGACTTAAACCTATAACAGAATCATTAAAAACTACTGCAGCTTCCAATGGTTCTGTAATAATTGTTACATCAGTTGATCTATTCAAATTGGTATCAGTAGATTGAGAATCCGGATTTTTGGTTGCAGAATCAATACCGTGATCGTTATTTAATCTATCTGAAGCAGTATTATTTAACGAATCATTGTTGTTGTTCGAACCTGGATTTCCCGATCCGTACGAAAAGGAAAATGAAAAAACGAACAATACTGTGCAAATAAATATTTTGCCCATAAAAACCTCAATATAAAACTATTTTAAAAATAATTTTAATCTGATAATAAACAGTTTTCAAGCCTTGAATTTGCATAAGTGATTTAAAACCATGCATTTTCGGAGTTTCTATACTGCTGTTCTTTAAACAAGGAGTATCCTGGCAGAGAACAATTCATTTATATAACAGTACACAGGAATATACAACAAGGTAAAACCTTTTTATTTAATAGAGTTAGCTGTTATGTTCCAGGGTACAGGAATTATTTTTAAAGTGAATGGAAACGATTAATTGGCAATCCTGTTGTATGGTGCCGGTTTTGAAAGATTGAACTGCACGAACGCGCATTGCCAAAAAACAGGTTTATGGCTTCAATTAGTTGTATCTACCCGGGTATTTATCAAACGCAAAGTATCCGGATGTGATTATTGTCCATGCCGGGATACGATTATCGAGGCTGGTCGGGATATGGCTGCATCGCAAAGAAACTTGCGTAAAGAATCGTTCCTTTTTAGTTAAATACGTAATCTGAGCAAATTTTTTTATAAAAGTTCACATCAGTGCTTTATCAGTCTGGATCATTCATTAATGTCCTTAATTTTTCAGCGAATCGTTTCGCTTATTTTTCTTACAGGGTTACTTTGTTTTATCAGTATTCATACTGCTTATTGTAATGAAACCGATACGATTGCAATTGCAGAGGAATTCGATACAACAAAAACAGATCGTAAAAGTAAACAGGGTATTACAGATACTGTTTTTTATGAGTCTGCTCACATTCATTATGATGCAGAGAATAAAATGCTTCGTCTGACCGGTAATGCCAAGGTAAAATATCAGAAAATGCAGTTATTTGCAGACACTATTCTGTATCAGATCGACCAGAATATCTTTACAGCTTCAGGAATGCCACAACTTGTAGAGGGAAATGATACTACAGTTGGCGATTTCATGATTTACAATGTAAAAACCCGCAGAGGCAGAGTTCGGTATGCTTCTACATATGTCGATGGCAACCATTTTCATGGAAGTAAAATCATCAAATCTGAAAAAAACGAATTATATGTTGATGAAGGAGATTTCAGTTCATGTGCCCTGGTAGATACTCCGCATTACTATTTTTACGGAAAACAGATTAAAGTAGTTCCAAATGACAAAATAATCGGTAAACCAGTTGTCCTTAATATTGGAGATGCGCCCGTAGCAGTTCTCCCTTTCTTCATTTTCCCCATTAACCGTGATCGCAGGAGCGGAATTCTTACTCCGGCATGGGGTGGCAATCCTTCATCCGGAGGTTATGTCGATAACATTGGGTACTATTTTGCCCCAAATGACTATATGGATTTCACAGTCCGTGGAAAAGTCTCTGAATTCAAGGATTTTGTTATTGAAGGTTCGAGCAGATACAAAATTAAGTACCTTCTTGATGGTGGAATAAGTGCACGGTATGCCCTGTCTTCCGATTTTTTGAAACGTAATCAATTGTGGGGTATTGAGTATCACCACAACCAGGATCTCACACCTGATGGGTTAACAAAACTTAGCGGCTCCGGAAAGCTTGTTTCACAGAAAAACTTTTATCAGGAGATTTCTGAAGACAACCGGGACCTGCGCGAACAGGAGCTTACTGCCAATATGTCGTTGTCGCGCCAGTTTCCTAAAATCAACGGCAGTTCAAACATATCCTGGATGAGACGGCACAATCTTCTTGGAGATTCGATTACTGAAGACCTTCCATCGGTTTCATTCACTCTTGCAAGCAGACCACTTATCTCTCAGGATGAAGATCAGGATTCGGCAAGATGGTTCAATAAAATTTATTACAGCTACAACGCAAGAGGCCTTGTAAGACATCATGAATACCGCAACATCAATGAAGAGTACTACTACCCGGGTATTACCAATTCAGTTTCAGTGAATTCACCGCAAACAGTATTTAAATGGTTCACAGTCAATCCAAGATTCAATGCCAGAGCGTCAACTTTCTACGGATATATGGATACCAGCATTTCATATTACGACACACTCCGGGATGAAGTATCCTATTATCTCCAGGGATCCGAAAAAGACTACATGTACCCGGATTACGAGGAAATCTTGAGGGATACTGTTTCGTATGATAATCAGGGTTTTCCCGACAGTATCAGAATTGTTAAAATCAAGGAAACAGAAGTCGCACGATACGATACAACCAGAAATAAACTTATTACAGATGCCTCATGGAATGCATCTGTAGATTTGTCTACCACACTATATGGAATTTTTCCTTTTAAAATATTCAATTTCACAGGGTTGCGTCATACCTTAACACCCAGGATCAGCTACTCATTTATACCTGAACATAATCAGGACAAAAGGTTTTTCCTTAGTTTAAATCAGAGTTCTGGTCACAAACGGCAACAAATAATCAATCTGAGCCTGGACAATCAGTTTCAGGGAAAAACTGCCAAAAAAGCAGGAGAAGGTGAGAAGCCTGTTGAAGAGAAGTTTTCTATAATGTCAGTCAATTTATCAACCAGTTATGATTTTGAAGGTGAATCACGCAAATGGAGTAACCTTCAACTAAATGCATCTACATCATATAAAATGGTACGCCTCTCCTACAATTCTTCTTTCTGGATGTATGATGAGAATGATGCATTAAGTTTTCCGATAATGAACCAGATGTCTTTGGGAGTAAATGTTGGTACACTGAGTGCTAAAGGATCTTTTTGGGGCGGCGATCTCCTTGTATTAGATTCTCTTCAACCAGACGACCCTGTAAAGTATATGAACTCAGGTAATCAAAGCTGGGACATTAGTCTTACACCAGCGTACAATTTTCAACTTTCCCGCTCCAATCCTACCGATATGTTCGAACCCAAAAAATCATTTAATCTCAGCGCATCTGCAAAAATCAATTTTACACCTAACTGGTCAATAAGCTGGAGTGGAAGATATAATTTCAATGAAAACCAATGGACCGAAAACAGTTTTAACCTCTATTGCGATCTTGAATGCTGGGATATGAGATTTCAGTGGAGACCAGAAAAACTCAATCCTGGTTTTTACTTTCTGATCAATATTAAAAAATTACCCGAACTGAAATGGGAAAAAAGAAGTTGAACCTTAATTGGAAACCGAATAAGAGCCCGCCCGGAGATCAAAATCAAGCTGATCAAATCAGTTATACAGAAAACCAGTTCCCAAAATAGTTTAATTACTACAAATGCTGCTTCTTAGATCGGAGCCGCATAATCTGAATGTGGTTATCTGTAAACGCATCCAGGTAAACACTTTTTTTGATATTTTATGAATCAGACACATGATATTGATCGGGAGAATACATTTTTATTGTTTTAGAATCAAATTCGCGATTTATCACAAAAACCACTGTCTGCTGGTTTGACTGTAATCTCCTCCTCTTTTCCTTTATATATAATTTTTACATTAACCGAATTTTCATTACGTGCTTTTGAATAACGTGCAACTATTGAAGCTGCCAGGTTTTTAGTATCGGTGTCAATAATAGAATCAGTAATCCCAAATGGACCGGCAATATCTGAAATCTCGAAAAAACAGGTTTTTTCATTATGGAATTTTTCGAGAATGTTATTTTCAGATTCATTTCTTGATACTACAAGTTTATTTCCGTTGATCCTGAAATGTCTTCCGTATGCCATGAGCTTGAAATCAAAAAGTGAAAGCTTTTTGCTTTTTGACAACATCTCATGGAAACGATTAGCTGTGTGAATATTCGTAAGGATACAACCTCCTGCAGGAGTTGAATGAATCAGATTATGTTTTTTAGCATACTCAAGTTGTCTTTTTCTGCTCTTACCACTAATATCAAGTAATTTCTCACGATCAATCAAGCCTTCAATTTCAGGTTTTGTTGGTGAAAACAACTTTGCAGAAAGTGGACGAATCAATATTCCTTTTAAATCTGCACTTTTCTCAATTTTATGAAGACAATCCATACGCTGGGACATTGGTCGCTGCCCAACCACCTCTCCTGTAGCTATAAAAGAAGCTCCTTCTTCAACCATAATTTTAAAAGCTTTTTTCAATCGATGTATTCTGCAATCAATACATGGATTGGCATTTTTACCAAATCCAAATTTTGGATTTTTGACCATTGAAAGAAACTCCTCCCCCTCTTCCTCAATTCTGAGAGGAATTTCAAGAGCATGCGCATACTCTTTAATATTTTTATAAGAAAAACCAATACCGGAATAAAATGGAAGAACAAAATGTAGTGCCTTCAATGATATTCCTTGTCTTTTTAAAAGGTGAGCTGCAATTACACTATCAAGCCCTCCCGAAAACAATACCAAACCTTTAACCATAATTTCAATAAACCTTCAATTATCTTAAAGAATCCATTATCACAACACATAAAAACATCACCAACTAAACGGTAAAACTTGTTTTTATGTTCAAATATAATAAAATAACTTTATCCTTTTGATACGAGACTGAATCAGGATTATTTTTAGGGTTAACAGAAATTCTCCTTAATCCGGCAGCATTTGTTTATCTGCAGATATAAAATGAAAAAACACAAAAAATTCAGCCATTTTGTCGAGTATATAATTCTTCTATCAATAGAAAATTTTTTACATATTCTCCCAAGAAAATTTGCTCTTTTTTTGGGAAGTATCACAGGTGGAATGATATACAGATGTGGCTTTTACCACAATATTGTTAAAAAGAACATGGAGCATGTCGGGTTATGGGACAAGAAACAAATGGAAGAGATAACCTGTAAACTATATCGTAATATGGGCAGGTATATGGTCGATTTTCTTAAATCATCAAAAAACAAACCACCCTTTAAAATTTACAATCTTGACTTAGTAGACAAATCATTTTCCCGTAAAAAGGGTATTATGATACTGCTTGCGCATTTTGGTAACTGGGAACTTCTTGCAGATATATTTGGAGAAAAAATCTCTGATCTCAATGTAGTTGCGAAAAAGATGAAAAATTCAAGAATTGAAAACTGGCTGGCACGAAAACGTTCTCAAGCCGCCGTAATAACAATCTACACAGATCGTGCGTTGCGTAAAATACTCGAAGTTTTAAGGAAAAATGGAATTGTCGCCATCCTTATAGATCAACATGCAGGTAAACATGGAACAATGGTTCCTTTTCTTGGCAAAGAAGCAAATACAGTTCGTACTATGGCAGGAATAGTTTCAAAAACTGGATGCAGCGTTTTATCCACTTACGCTATTATAGACGAGCATAACAATTATAGTATCGTTATTAATGAAGTACCTGCTGTAAATACTGAAGATATGAACGAAGATCAGAGAATATATGAATACCAACGAATTCATAATGAAATAATATCCAACTGGATACGTGAGCACCCCGAACACTGGTTTGGATGGTTTCATAAAAGGTTCAGAGGAATAGTAAAATACAAAAGCCAAGTGTAAACAATCCCATATCTCGTTCATCCAGAAAATAAAATAGATTTTTAATTACTGGTTACCATTGAAAAAGATTGGTTCAAAATAATTCTTTGAACACACATAACAAATATTATTAGTATATATAGATAGATGGATTAAAAAAACGGGCTTTTAAGAGCGTAAAATAAAACTGCCACCTGCAAACTGGCACAAATCCGAAGGCGGCAGTTACATTTTAGTTTACACTCTGTTATATTGAACCCGCATTGCAGTATTCCGGGATGGTTCTACCCTGTCCCGTGCTTTACTTATTCTGAGATTACGACCACCAAACATTGTATCACCCAACTCACTGATAGCTGCATCAACATGTTCATCTTCCAGCTCAATGAAACCAAAACCTCTGGATCGTCCGGTTTCTCTGTCAGAGATGAGTACAACAGAATGAATCGGTTCAAACTTTGAGAAAAATCGACGTACATCAGTTTCTGTAGTTCTATAAGGTAAGTTACCGATGTAGAGCTTCTGAGACATACTACTTCCTTTGAAAATGGTGAAAAATATTAAACAGAAAACAGGTCTGTTCGAGTTCATGAATTTATTTACTCTTCGGATTCGAGATTGTAAATAATTGCTATCCCCGCGGCGGAAAACTTACAACTAACCTGTTTGCGCTTTGGAAACATGCAATTTCCATGCCTTTTTATTTTTTGGTTTTTTTAAAGAGACTCGCTACCCCCAAAGAAAGCATTCTCAATTTTGAGAAAATCTTTTTAAAAATGAAAAAACTGCATATCTCAATATTTTGCATTGAAATTCACACAAATTGATTGTCATAAGAAACTATCAACTTCATCACTGTTTCTCAATTGTCACCAATTATTCCTTGTACTTACAAATTGGCATACCGGTTGCCTTAATGATGTTAGGAAACAAGCAATTGAATAATCAGAATTATGTAGTACTAAATTGCTGACCCATTTTGATATTATTGTGATCAATAAAAAGAGGAGTTGGTTGTGGATTTATTTACCGAAGACGATCTCAGAGATCTTGTCTCAATACACTACCCTAACTGTGTTTCAATATACATGCCCTCATTCAGGACCGGCTCCGAAACACAGCAAAATCCAGTACGCTTTAAAAATTTAATTGCTGAAACGGAAAAGCGTCTTACTTCACAGGGTATGCGCGGTGTTGAAGCTGCAGCACTACTGTCACCAGCAAGAAGGATTTTAAAAAATGGATCTTTCTGGCAGCATCAGGCAGAAGGTCTGTCTGCTTTTATCGCTCCCGGAATTCTCAAAATATTCAGACTGCCAACCACATTTCACCAGACAGTTATTATCGGTCCACATTTTCACCTCAAACCACTCCTTCCCTTACTGACAGGGAATACCCGTTTTTATCTGCTTGATCTCAATATTAAAAATGTTCGTTTTTTTACTGGTGCCCGATTTATGTTTAGCCGAATCAATTCAGAAAAGATCCCATTAAGCCTCGAAGAAACTCTTCAGTTTGATATACAGGAAGGCCAGCAGCAATTCGCAAGCAAGCCTCAAATGCAAGCTGGTAATCAAACAACCGTTTTTGGGTATGGGCGACAAACAGATAAAGAGAAAGTTAACATTCTTAATTTTTTTCACCGGGTCAATGATGCAATCTCTGATCTTCTTAAAAACAGCAATGCCCCACTGGTTTTGGCAGGAGTCGAAAATCTTCATCCAATATATAAAAAGGCAAACACTTACCCTTACCTTATTGAAGATGGTCTGAAAATAGATGTTCATCACTTAACAGACGAGCAAATCCATGCAAGTGTATGGCCGATTCTCGAAAATTTCTTCTCCCGAAGAAAAAACAAGGATACAGCATTCTACAAACGCCTTAATGGCGAACACAGTCATCTAGCTGCAAATGATCTCAAGACAATAGTAGCTGGTTCAATACACGGAAGAATTAATACACTGTTTGTTACAAACGGACAATCCAGACTGTGGGGAAAGTTTATCGAAAGCAATGAGGAGATTGAAGTTCACAATGGTGAAATGCCCGGTGATGAAGATCTTCTTGATAAGGCTGCAATCAATACGATGTTAAGGGGAGGTATCGTGTACATTGTCGATCCTGAAGATATGCCGGATAAAACTCCAGCTGCAGCGATTCTGAGATATTGATCTGAATACAGATTATAGAGTCATCCTGATCATTTCTTTTTTAATGCTTATAGCAAGGTTTGAACAGTTCTGTTCAATATATAAGGCGTATGATATTGATTTTATAACATATCAAAAAAATCACGCTTCAAATCTTTAAGAATATTCTCCCTCTCTTCAGATAAACAGGATTTTTCATTATGAAGATAAAACTCTTTGAAAACCCGATATTTTGAATTTTTAAGAAATTGTGAATCTATAGAGTTAATGGTTTGAATTGCAGTTTCATTTTTGCCTGCTATTCTATAAATTAAGCACAAGCCGATATAAGCATCCAGATTTCCTTCTTTTCTTATTTGAAGTGATTTTTCGAACTCATGAAGAGAATCAAGAAGTTTACCTGTTTTCAAATGGTATTTACCTGCAATATTATGTATTTCCGGCCGGTTCGCAACTGAGTTAAGAGCATTTTTAATTGTTTCTTTGGCCTCATCATACATCTGATTTTCAACCAGTATTCTTGTTAACCGTAAATATGCTTTTATACGGGTCATTCTGAAATCAACACCGACCTGCCCTACAACAGGTTTTAATTCAGGTATTTTTTTTAAATACTCTATTGCTTGAGGTATTCGTTTGCTACAGTTGCAGGCAATAGAAAGACTGTATAGAATATCTGGTCGTGAAGGCAAAAGGGTTTTAGCTTTTTCAAGTACATTTATTGCATCATTAAACTTTTCTTCTTTATTGAGAATATTCCCTAATCCAAGATATGCATGGGCAGTTATTTCAGAGCTATTTTCTGAATTTTCTGCGATTTGAAGCACTTTATTATACCAGATCCTTGAATTTGAATAATCTTCAACAAGCAGGTACGAATCAGCTATCTCAACAGCCATAACCAGGTCTGGCCCAATCAATTCGTACTCCTTAATGAGCATTTTGAGATTTCTATGGGCTTTTTGTTTTAACAGAACAGGGTTACTGTACCCATGGTGATAAATTACTATATTCTTTTTTTCAAGTTTCATCCCAAGTCTGAATGCACTTGGTGTTATCTGTTCGTGAATACTGCGTTCAAATCGTATTTGGGGATGATTGGGAAACATTCGGGCCTGAAAAAATTCGGTCCCGGTATTTCCGGGATGTTCATTCCGTATAACAAAACTGAAAATTCTGTCCGGTTTCTCTTTTTTCAACTTGCTCAAAGTATCAAGCGACTCGGTTGGAATACTGTCATCAGCATCAAGCCACAGAATCCATTGGCAAGTTGCATTCTGAAGCGAAATGTTACGAGACCACGAGAAATTTTGTCGCCATGGATCGTAAATAATTTTAGCACCAAACTTCTTTGCTGTTTCAACAGTACTGTCTGTAGATCCTGTATCGACAACAACAAGTTCATCAGCAACAATATTTAGATTTTGAAGTGATCGTTGAAGATTTGCGCTCTCATTTTTTACAATCATGCATATTGAAAGAGCATCTTTGCGAATGGTTTTTTTTTGAATATAATCAGCTTGCACAAGTTTTTTTCACTATCTCACTAAATTGATCAAGAGAAAACGGTTTGGATATAAAAGGCATGGAACTAAATTCAGGTGGAATTGACTGCGATTTGGAATCTGAAAACAGAATTGTCCTTTTAAAAATTTGAGGAAACTCGGAACAGATTTTTGAAAATAAAGAGCTATTCTGATCTTTTTCCATTTCCCAATTATACAACACCAAATCGTATTGGGGCTCTGCTTCCTGAATTTTTGCCAGGAAACTTGTTGAACTAAGAGCACGATCAATAACTACATCCCTAAAATTAATCTGAAGAATATCACGAATGATCTCGTGTGATTCCAGATCATCATCAGCAATAAGAATTTTCATAAGTCGACTCCTTTCAAAGGAACCGCATTTTGGGACAGTTTTTTGCGGCACAATAAAGATAGTTGAATTGATGAGTTGATGCAAATTTTAGAGTTGAAAAGAAACTTCAATTTGGGTGTTTTTCAAATTTCATTCTATATAATTCAATGAGTTATGTATAACCGCATCGTAAACATGCTTAAACAGAAAAATTACAGAAATTTACGAATCCAGACTGTTTCTACTTCCCGCATGCAAAGATGAGACTCTTCAAATAACCAGATTATCGAATACCTGCAGCAAATTTTCATCACTTCTTAAACAACTTACCTTATACTGTCCTTCTCTTACAAGCCCATCAAGTAACAATCTGGATTTCAGTTTTTCATATGAATTGGGCACAAGATTGTACAATATTGGTTGTTTCAACCGTCTGGATCCTCTTTTGGCAGAATATTCAGGGTTTATAAATTTCAGGTGTTCATCAACAGATCTTATAAAGGCCTGCTGAGTGATTCCAGAAACCTGATCTGGAAATTCAACATACAATTTGTAAATATAGTTTTTTGGGTCACAAAACATGGTATAGAATTCAACATGAATTTGACTTGCTCGTTCAGCAGCATCAATAGCCTGCATTACCTGCGATTCGGAGAGCTTTTCTCCTGTAAGATTTGTAATACCTTCACCTTTCTGAATAAACTCAAAAAGCGGGAACTGATTATAAAACCCTTTCACACACACAATATCATTAATATTATACCTGTATAATCCACTTCCATTGCTAAAGATGATGTAATAATTCCTGCCGATTTCAAGCTCATGAGGGCCTAGTACATCCGGATTCTCCTTATCTATCGATTCCTCAGGTATAAACTCAAAGTGATATATATGAGCAAGCAAGACTGAATAATCCCATTCATTTTGTAAAGCCAGTCCAGCCCTTGCCTCACTGGCTTGATACCCAAATTCTCTGATTACAGTACTTTTTGGAAAAAAATCGGCAAGTTTAGGAAGAATTAATGAGCAATTGCCTTTTTTCCATGTGTTAACACATACAAGATCGGGCCAGTAATGCTTAGGCTTCAACTTGTCTCCATATTTTTCGAACAACTTTTCCAGCCACTTGGCTCTCTTAGAATCGGGCTTGAATTTACTTAGAACCATTTCACGAGACTTCGGCTCGATTTCATTTAATACATCCAGCCGCATACAACCATCACTAATATCCCTGATTAAGTCCTCACCTTCCTGAAGCACAGTTTTGTGGAATTGGAGGAGTGTTGAGGGATTAACTGTGATTATATAAGTAATATTTGTTCCCAATGCACATCTAAGCATTGCATAATATTTTTTCTGATAATCCTTTATGCAGATCACCGGATATGGTGTTGAATAAAGATCTTTTAGAATACCCGGTATATTTCTGTATATAACACCCGAAATTGAACCATAGGGTGTTCCATCATCAACATATCCCTCAACCGCCGGTGCCACAGCAGATAGATTCTGCCCATCAAAAAGTTTGGGATTATCTCTCAAACAGGTATAAAACCATAACCTGCTTACACCGGTGTAGGCCTGCTCAAAATATGGCTTAGAAACAGGTATAAGCTTTGGCAGATCACTGGTACCACTGGTCGTATTATAAAAAATTGGTTTACCCGGAAACAAAACATCCTGTTCACCACTACACATCCGGTCTATGTACTTACGATGCCCTTCGAAATCCCGCAGTGGAACGGCATCTCTGTATTCGTCAACTGTTTTTATTTTATCGAATCCATGCTCTTTTCCGAAAACTGTATTTTTACACGATTCAATAATTTTATTCAAGACTCTGTCCTGAGCACTGCGAACATCACGGCTCTGTTTTTCAAGCTGCCTCATTAACGGAAATGAAGCAAAAAACAGTGCCAGTTTCTTTATATTCGGATTAGTAAGCATATATTCATCCTTGAAATTGATTTTTGAACATAGAAAAAATGAAAAAAATGTGCAATTTTTATTTTCCTGTATTGAAATATAAAAAAGGATTATATTTATACAATGTTATAAATTATAAAATCCTGATAACATTTTTTAACTTCCGATATTGATATAAAATATTTAAAGAAAACAGACCCGAAATAGCCTGGATTGTAGATTTGTTTTATTAGTTGAGTCTTTAAACACTTGCAATGAAAGGCCACTTGAAAAAGAATCAAACTACCGAAAATAATATTCAATATAGTATTATTCTAATGTCATTGGTTACGGTAGAATCCATACCATCAGTTTAGTTAAATAAACCTTATAAATGATAATTTTCATTGTTTAGTATTCTGAAAAAGTTGTATTATTTTTTAAAAACATTCAATAAACAGGAATTAAATGTCTGAAACCAATTTTGAAAAATCGGAACAATCCAGTGAACTGGCTCATATCATAAACTGCATTGCAGACTCAATCATTATAAAAAACCGTAAACATCAATGGGTTCTTCTCAATGATGTATTCTGTAAATTTATAGGGTACTCCCGTGAAGAACTCTTAGGTAAATCAGACCATGATTTTTTTCCTAAATACCAGGCAGACTTGTTTCAATATAATGATAACCTTGTATTTGAAACAGGGCAGGATAATTATTGTGAGGAAGAAATTACCAATAAAAACGGTATAGTACACACCATTTTTACCAAAAAATCCCTTTTTTTTAATGAGAAGGGGGAACAGTTCATTATAGCTGTTCTTTCTGATATCACATCGCAAAAAGAAAAAGAAGAACAGATTAACAAACTCAACGCAGAACTGGAACAAAGAGTAACCCAGAGAACAAAAGCTCTTGCTGAAGAAAAAGAGTTACTGGCTGTTACATTGGCAAGTATTGGTGATGGTGTTATTTCGGTAGATATTCAGGGCAATGTCGTAATAATGAATCCTATTGCAGAGCATTTAACAGGATGGCAATTAAAAAATGCCAAATCAAAACCGGTTGAAGAGGTTTTTGTAACAGTAGATGAATTCTCAAGAAAAAATGCCAAAAATCCAATATGCTGTATATTAAATTCTGATCCAAAAATTGAAGAAAAAAATCATACAATACTTTTGTCCCGAAACGGCTCAGAGTATATAATTTCAACTAATACAGCACCGATTCGAGATAGTCGTGGTAATTTGATAGGTGCAGTACTTGTATTCAGGGATATTACAGAAAAAGAACGCATTGAAGAGAAACTTAATAATTCTCAAAAACTGGAATCAATAGGTGTACTGGCAGGTGGAATAGCTCACGATTTTAATAATATCCTTACAGGTCTTTTCAGTAATATTAACCTTGCAAAATTAAACCTGGACAGTAATACGAAACCGGCATCATATCTAGATGATGCATTGAATGTGCTTGAAAGAGCAAAAGGGCTTACACAACAATTATTAACATTTTCAAAGGGTGGTGCGCCAGTCAAAAAGGTCATCTCTATCGAAAACCTCCTTAAATCCAATACTCCTTTTTTCCTCAGCGGTACAAATATAAAATACGAATTTGATTTTGAAAAAAAACTGTGGAACTGTGAAGCCGATGAAAATCAGATCGGACAAGTAATAGACAATCTAATATTAAATGCAAGGCAAGCAATGGGTTATGAAGGAATGCTTATTTTAAAAGCAGAAAATATTATTACCAAAGAAACCTGCGCATTACCATTACCCAAAAACAAAAAATTCGTCAAAATCAGTATCAGGGATTTTGGCCCAGGTATCTCATCAGATATCATTAATAAAATTTTTGACCCATTTTTTACTACCAAAAAAGAAGGCAGCGGTCTGGGGCTGGCAACTGCTTATTCAATTGTGAAAAAACATGAGGGTTTCATCGATGCTGTCTCATCTCCTGGTAAAGGCTGTACTTTCACCATTTTTCTCCCTGCGATAGAAAAAAATATACAAATTGAAAATTCTCATCACACAAACCCAATAACAAATAAACATATTCTTCTAATGGACGATGAAGAAGTTATCAGAATAGCAACTTCAAAGCTTCTTACAAAAATGGGGCATCGTGTTAAAACAGCAATTAACGGCACAGACACAATATCTATTGTAAAAAGTTCATTCCAGACAGATGACCCTTTTGATCTCCTCATCCTTGATCTTACAGTCCCGCGTGACATCGGTGGATTCCAGACATTACAAAAACTTAAAAACCAATTCCCGGATCTTAAAGCTGTTGCAACTAGCGGTTATTCAGAAGATCCAATCATCGCCAATCCTCTGAAATACGGTTTTGTTGACGCTATCAGAAAACCATATGCACAAAAAGAACTGGAATTTATTCTTTGGAAACATCTAAACCATTAAAAATTTATCATATCAGGTAGGAGAAAGATCCTTTAATGGATCACATGATAAATTCTGAGCATTATCAATAATTTCCTGCTCAATTTTTTCATTAGAAACAGTATAGGCTTGTTTTTCCTCTTTTGACAACCGATCGATTTTTTGTCCAATCTCATCAATGAAACTCTTTCGAGTTTCCGGATCCAGTTTATCAAGAATTCTTTGAATTTCCAAAACCCCAGCTAAATTCACTCTCTTTACACAAGTAAGGTAATGAATATAAGAAAGGACATCAATATCATTAAGAGAATAAAGCCGCCGATTTCCTATTGTACGTGAGGGTTTAATCACTCCCTTTTCTTCATAAAATCGAAGCATACGGGGTTTAATTCCAAGATACTGAGCTACAGCACCTATTGTAAAAACCGGTTTTTCGGGGTTCAACATATTATGCATATATAAAAATATACTTGTTTTATTTATCTAAGGCAATACACACCTTACAATACGGCGTAAAATTATTTAACAATTTTTTGGTAGATTTATTACAAAAATGGTGTTACAATTATTATATTCCTGAATAGAGCAATTAAACAATTTGCCAAAAAAACAAGTACCTGTCAGACAGACCTGATAGATATTGCGGTAGATGTAGGTTAATGAGATTATAATTGAGATTCGGCTATTAAACATAAAGTTATGATGTGTCTAAACCAAAAAAAAACGCATATATGACACATTACCATTCAGTGATTATTAATACTTTGAAACATTAATCGAATTCATTAAAAGCCCTTATCGGTATATTTCATTTTTTTTAATCTGTGAGCGAATTCTTCGGTATCAGTCATTTTTCACAGAAAATTCTGCTTTCAAACTGTTGGTTGCGGCCGAAACATCCTTTTTTGCAGGTTTAAACCGGATTCTGAAAGAGCAGACCTGAAATTTTCTACAAAAGTTCGATAATATAATTATAAATGAAAGAGGTATTTATGAACATTACACCAGATGAAGTCAGGACTGATTTATATGTTGAAGATCTAAAGCAACGTCAGCAGGAGATATACAACAATATCGGAACAGGAAATGAGAACTCATGGAAAGACTGGAAATGGCAAATGCGCCATGCGATCCGAACGATAGATCAGTTTGAGCATCTTACAGGAATAATTCTTTCGAGTGATGAAAAAATTCGACTTTCTAAAGTTGTTGAAATTTTTCCTCTTTCAATAACTCCATACTATTTGTCGCTTATAGATACAGAAAATTACAGTACAGATCCGGTTTTTCTGCAATCCTTTCCGTCTGTTCATGAATTGAATATTGATTCCAACGATATGAGAGATCCACTTTCTGAAGACCATGACAGTCCGGTTAAAGGAATTACCCACAGATATCCAGATCGCGTGCTGTTTCATATAAGTAACACATGTTCAATGTATTGCCGTCACTGCACAAGAAAAAGGAAAGTCGGCGATATTGATTCAATACCGGATCGGCAATCTATTGAAGAAGGGGTAAATTATATCCGTTCGAATTCAAATGTTCGTGATGTCCTTTTATCAGGAGGTGATCCGTTTTTACTCTCTGATGAATATTTGGACTGGATTCTTTCGAGGATTCGTGAAATACCGCATGTTGAGGTAATCCGAGTCGGGACAAGAACCCCGGTTGTACTTCCGTACCGGATTACTGATAACCTTGTTGGAATTTTGAAAAAGTATCACCCTTTATGGATAAATACCCATTTCAATCATCCACAGGAAATTACCTCATCATCGAAAACCGCTCTGAGCAAACTGGCTGATGCTGGAATACCATTAGGAAACCAGTCAGTTCTGCTTGCAGGAATAAACGATTGTCCGCGTATTATAAAACGTCTCGTTCATCTGCTTGTAAAAAACAGAGTACGCCCTTATTATCTGTTTCAGTGTGATCTTTCGGAAGGGCTTTCTCATTTCCGTACACCTATCGGAAAAGGTGTCGAAATTATTGAAAGTCTAAGAGGACATACAAGCGGGTTTGCAATACCTACATATGTTATAGATGCACCCGGTGGTGGTGGAAAAATTCCAGTAATGCCTAACTATCTGATCTCTCTTTCAACGAATAAAGTTGTATTAAGAAATTATGAAGGAGTGATTACAACTTATGCAGAACCGGACTCGTATATTTCACCAACATGTGATAGAAATTGTGATGCCTGTTCATTACAACTTAGGCTTAAGGAGGGCAGTGAATATAAAAGTGAGGGTGTTTTCAAGCTTCTTAGCGATTTTGACGATACTATAACATTGACACCTAGTGATAATGAAAGAGTTAAACGCAGAGAAAATGACGATTCAGATGAAGAATAGAAAAAGAATAAATCCAAATGGAGACGATTAATTTACCATGAGCTGCATAGCGGCATTAAGCAGAAATGGTTGGCTGCCTGGGTCATATCTCCTGGTGATACGACCCAAGCAGTCATAAACCTTATGTCATTGTTCCCGAAAAAGAATCGCGTAAAGAAATCGCCTCCATTTAGGTAAAGATAAAAATGAGTTTCACATTACGCTTTTAATCTCTTTTATTTCAAGCTGTTTTCGAAAAATGCAAAATTATATAATGACTTTATGCTGGCTTAAATAAACAATGTAAACAGTCTTCAAGAATATGATTAACATAGAGAAAGAGTTTTGCCTTATGCAAAAACCGGATTCTGTAATAACCATAGGTCAATCTATAGTTCAACACGGCACATACAATGATCGTGTTTATCTTATTAAATTACATCTTTCTGATTATCCGTTTATTATTAATGAAATCAGAGAACTAGCTGAAAAGCACAATTACTCAAAAGTTTTTGCAAAAATACATTCTTTTGCCAAAGATGGTTTTATTCAGGCAGGATTTGAACAGGAAGCTTCAATCCCTGATTTTTACAGTCCCGGTTCACCTGTATTATTCATGTCTCTGTTCAGGAATCATAAACGTAAGGAATATGCAAATTATTCTCTTCTGTCAGAAATAATTAAACAGTCAGAAACATGGCCCAAAGAAGCCAGGTCTCCTCGATTACCTTCAGGATGGAAATCTTTCAAATGCTCTTTTGATGATATAAATGAAATGACAGAGATCTATAAAGAGGTATTTCCTACCTACCCGTTTCCAATACATGATCAGGTATTTATTAAATCAACAATGAAATCTGGTGTTTTTTATTATGGCATAAGGGATAACAATAATCAACTTGTTGCCCTCTCGTCGGCAGATACAGATTTTTCATCTTTTTCTGCAGAAATGACAGATTTCGCAACACGCCCCTGTGCACGCGGCAACCATTGCGGACTGCACCTCTTATCAAGAATGGATGAAGAAATGCAAAAAAAAGGTATTAAGACTGCATTTACAATAGCCAGAAGTGCTTCGTATGGAATGAACAAAATTTTTAAACAACGAAACTATCTGTATTGCGGATCTCTGATAAAGAACACAAACATTTGTGGTTCTCTGGAAGATATGAACATATGGTACAAACAGTTCTGATATAATAATCAAGGATTCAAAACCATCTTTTAAAAATTCCGCTCCATGCATCATAATCTGGAACACCTGTTTACAAGTGTATTCTCGGACGAATGTAATAATTTTCCCAAATAGAAGGAAACAATCAGATACAAATCAATTCGTCTTGATACGTTCTTGTCGGAAATAATCACTGTTTTATTTTACATCAACAATCCTGAAATCAACAACAATATCTTTCCCTGCCAGTAAATGGTTAGCATCAATTTTAATTTTTTCTTCAGAAATTTCAATTATTGTTGCAAATAATGAATCATCATCTCCGGCGAGCTCAAGTTTTTGACCAATAACCGGTTCGAACCCTTCAGGTAATTTGCACCGATCAAGTTCCTGCACCATTTCATCAATACGCGGTCCATATGCCTCATCACAAACCAGCTTTACACTTTTTGAGTCTCCACAAACTACTCCAACAACTGCTTTTTCCAATCCCGGAATTAAATCACCATTACCGACGATAGCCTCTACAGGTTCATTATCAAGAGTTGAGCCCATAACGGTACCATCTTCAAGCCGCACAGTATAGTCAATTTTTATTAAATCTCCATCTTTTACGGTAGTCCTGTTCATATCATCTCCTGTTATTCGATTATTACTTTTTAAAGAATCCCTGTCAATCAACCCTTTCATGTCAATTTACCTTTTTGCCTGTTGCAAGTAAAATGTATTGTGTAATCATAGGGCAATATTTATGCCATTTGTTAGTAATTTCATTTTTTAGAATCAAACGGTATCACGATAAGAAATGTGGATCTTTTTTGAGAATTTTGAGATTTTATTCTCAAAGAGAACATTCTTATAATGCTTTTAAAAATATTCTCGATCGCAATTAACTTTAACCTAAATTACTGATTTACGTATGCCTTAAAGATATGTTTAGAAGGTGTATCCAATAGAGAAATGAAAGGCCCCTTTATCTTCATCTGGCTGAGGATCAAGTTTCCATCCATACAATACTCCAATAGGGCCAATTGGAGTTATATATCGTAATCCGGTTCCAGCAGAGAAACGGAATTGATCAGGTGATATTGACGTGAAATCATTTTCGAGCCGTCCCATATCGGTAAAGACTGCAATCTCGATATTATATCCAACAGTGATTCTTGCTTCAATAGTTGCAGACAACGTTACCGTACCCCCACTGGAATCAAGCAGATTTTCCTGAAAGCCACGGACATTTCGCGTTCCTCCCAGATAAAATCGCTGATCAGCAGGTACATTTAATACACCTCCATAAGGATACAAACAACCACATCTGACAACACTTGCAAAAGTTAATGCAGTGAATGGTGTAAAAAATCCCCTTGTCTCAGCCTGCAATTTTATGAAATTATCCAGTTCAGCTTTGATACTTTTTGACATGTCAATATTGGTACTCAGATATATTCCTTTTTTTGGTCGTGTAAAAGAATCCCTGCGGTCATAAGAAAGTGATGGCGTAACAACAACCCTGTTACGAGGTCGTTCATCTCTGAATGTTTCATCATCCATTTCCTCTGAAACTCCATTGTCAAAATAAAGCCGGCGACGTTCATAACCGGTTACCAGACCATAAATCAGATGCTTCCCTTTTGTTGATGTCAAGCCAACTGAAAAGCCATACGATGTAGTACTCCAGTCCTGGTTTAATTCTGATTTTTTTTCACCAAACAGATTAAACAATGCACTATAATCATATCCGAATAACCGCGGTTCAAGCAAACCGAATTCACCCCGTCCACCAACCTGGCTGAGTTCTGCTCCTACCCACACCTCTTTGTTAAGACCAAACAAGTTTCGATCACCAATTTTTGCATTTAAAAACGGCCCCTTGTCCGACAAATAACCACCTGCTGCTTCACCAAAGAATGGCGGGTTTTCCGAAACCTCTACAAATACGTGAACAGTATCCCACTTTTCCCGTAATCCTATTGTTCTAAATCGAACTGAATTGAACAAACCAAGATCTCTTAGATTTTTCTGGCTATCAATTATTTTTTTCAATGAAAGGGGTTCTCCTGGTGAAGTCTTCATTTCTCTATGCAAAACTTTTTCACGTGTTCTGAATACACCTGTAAAGTTGACTTCACCCATTGAAATAAAGGGTCCTTTATTAACTTTAAATTCGATATCAGCAACAGTACTGTCATTATTAATTGTAATTTCCGGAATTATTTCTGCATGTGGATATCCCTTTTCTGCGATTACTACCTGAAGTTCTCTGGCAATTTTATTGATTTTATGATTGTTGAAGGCATCGCCTCTATTTACAGAAATTATACTCTTTGTATTAACGCTACCGAATTCAGATGAGTCAATGGCAACTTTTCCGACCCTTGTCTGCTTACCTTCATCAACCTCAATGATAATATCTGCCGAGCTGCTGTTTTTTTCAACATTTTCTGATACAGACGCATTGAGAAACCCATGCGAACGATATAACATCTGAATAGCAAACACATCCTCTTTTAGTTTATCCGGATTATATGCACGTTTTTTTCTGCTGCCCCTATCAACATGAAGCATTTGACCAAGCACAAGGTTTTTATCTAGCCCATTTACTCCATTTACATTTATTGAAGACACAGTTGTACGTTTTCCACTCTTTACAGAAAAATGCACCTGTTTTTCGGTATATTTTCTTTTTACCAATTCATTATCATCAATTTCAACCTGAGCATCCAGGTACCCTCCCTTTTCCAATCGCTTCTGTATCGCTTTGACAGACCTTCTAATCCCCATATTATTTTTATTGCCAGTTTTGTAAATGGAAATATCTTTACGCAAAGCTGCTTTACGATACCCTCGCTCACTTCGCTTTGAAAAACTTGTTTTGTAACGCATCCCCTCCTTTATAGTCAGTATTACATGAACAGAGTGGGTTGAAGAATCAGTTATAACCGAATCTTTTATTTCTATATCTGCAAACCTTTTTGATCTGTAAAACTCTACAAGATTGTTAATATCTTCCCTTAAAACAGCTTTCACAAATCTACCTGCACTCCCTGGTACCATCGAAGACGACCAAGTTTTCATTCTGATTTTCAGCTTAAAATCTGAATAAGCTTTGTTACCATTGATTTCGAGGTTTTTCATTCTGTAATATTTTCCTGCCCGGACGGAAACATGTACAACCTGATCACAACTTTTCCGGTGTTTAATAGATTTGACCTTTACTTCAGGTGATATAAAACCTTCTTTTTCGTATAATGATGTTATCAAAGAATCCTGGCCTGACAACATCCCGTTGTAAAACACATCACCTGGATAAACACTCATAGCATTCAAGACATCATCTTCAAACAACGGGATTTCGCGTCTGATACGAATATCCCGTATATACTTAGCCGGAACAAGTGAAAAAGTCACCTTCCCGTCCAAAACTTCGACATCAGCCTTCTCAAAAAAACTGCACATCCTGAGTGCATCAAGCGACTGTTTTAATAAAACAGTATCCAATACCTTGTTTTCTTCAATAGCAATAAGCTTTCGGGCCGTTTCGTATAAATGCTGGATATTATCTGGTTTTTCGTCTATATGCACTGATATGCTCTCAATTTGTTGTATCTGTGCATTGACATTTACATACCAGAGAAGCATCAGTAGAATCCACAGATTCCTTTTTATTAAATATTCCATACTACCGTTTCTGCCACGTAAATCGAAGTTCACCACCAAAAACACCCTTTGTATCCTGAAATCCAGCCAGAAATAAATTTTGTAAAATACGGTATTCAGCGGTTGCACGCTGCAATACTTCACCACTTTCAGTTTCAACAGTATACTTTGTCCCTAAACGTCTGGTAAGTTGCTTGCCAACGGTAACAGCAATTCTGTCTGAATCATCATTGTCATCGTTTCCGGTTTCAACCTCCAGAACATCAAGCCCTGTTACATTCCTGATATCCTCTCCAAAAGTTGATGCAACCAGGGCAGCCAGCATCTGCTGATTAGATTCTCCTGAACCTAAACCCGACTGAAAATCATTCTGCAATTCATATGTTGTCATCCCAAGCACAAGAAGGGATATGATATCCTGATCTTCAAGCCCGGGATCATCACATTCCAATTTGAAAACCATATTATCAGGTGACCCTGATACGATTATGGAAATTATACGGTCCTGAATTGGTATTTTACCCATAATATCAACTTGCGGCTCTATTGCATATGGATTTACAAAATCAATAACGCCCCGTTCTACCGTAAAAACCCTTTTAAGATAGGTTATACTTCCACTATCAACATTTGCACGCCCATTAAGCGTTGGCGTCTGAACAGTACCCATTAAATGAAGATCCGGTGAAATGGTAAGCTGGGCCAGATTATTATCAACACGAAATGGCGATCGTGCCTGAATACCAACATCTATTTTCATGTTTTTGAGATATGGCATACTTGATTCATCAGACCGTACAGGTTCCATTCTTTTTCTCTGACCCATCCCGGCAAAAGGATTTATTACAATATCCTGGTAATACAACCCGTCCAATAATACTATATCCCCTTCAACACTTGTAGTATCAGGATTTCCTGTAATCTTCAGTTTCGCATCAAACATCACATCAAGCATATCAGGAACATTCACTGGCAATTTATTCAAAGTAATTTCAACTGTCAGATCAGCTGGTTCAAGTTTATCCAGTTTTAATTCACCATTCAAGCTTATGTCTCCTTCATCAAGTTTACCTGCAATCCTTTCGATTCGAACACTTTTCTGATCGCCAAGAATTCGCCCGTTGATTGAATTAAGCCGCTGTGATATTCCTGGTAATGTAATACCAACATTTTCTAACCTTAAATCAGCCATTAAATCCGATTTTTCAGGTTTTCCCCTGAATACAACATCAATTAAAACTCTACCCTCTACATCAGACAAATCTGAAGATAACTGTCGCAAAATATCCAGAGGTATTATTCCATTAACAACCACATCATGCGCACCGTCAACAAAACCGCTTGCTCGTCCATTAATCTGTCCTATTTCTGCCAGTTTCATGCCAAAATCAGGAACAACATACCTGTTATTTTGAAATCTGGCACTTAAATCATAAGTCTCAAGTACATTAAATTCTTTATAGTGCAAAACTAAACTGGATAAATCCAGTTCACCAGATATCCTTTGTAGCGAATCGGTATTGCCTTCAACCTGCAATGAAGCAGTTATTGCACCTTCCAGATCCTGACCCGATAAAGCAAGATATGGTTCTAACTGAAGATTATCTAAATGCAATTTTGCAAAAAAGTTACGTGTTCCCAGATCATAAGCTGCATCCAGATTTCCGCCCACTACGCCAGCAACTTTTATTGTATTATCGATCAATTTCAAATTAAGGCTGATATCATCAATTGACTTCTCACGCGATACAATATTACTGACAACAATAGAACCATCTGCAATCGGATCTGTATATGTACCTCCTGCTTCAATATTCATTGTGAAAATACCACCGAGCGAATTTACACTTTTGAGCAGCGACAACTCGTCAAGATTTATCTTTGGAACCTCAAGTCTCAAATCAAACGAATCCTTTAATGAAACCCATCCATTTACACTGATTTCCTGTTCAGGACCAACCTCAATTTGAAAAGGTTCAATAATGGCTTTCTTATGTTCCAGTCGGGTTATAAGATCAACTTTCGGAATATGCTGACCTGCCACAATCAGATCAGATAAATTAACCTTTATTCCACCTGTCAAATCATTTACATTCCCGTTAATATCAGCATTAATTTTTATATTACCCTGCACAGAATCGATAAAATCATCTATAAATAACCGATCAGATAATACTGAAACATTAAAACCAATCTGATCTAATGGAATCGGCACACCTTTGTTTAAAATTGACGCAACACCACTAATTTCAACAAGCGAGCTATCATTAGTTAATATTAATTCATTCAAGTGTGCATTACCATTGCTGTCAAGTTTCATCACCAGACTGATATCTCCGACACTGGTTTTCCCGAATTCCAGACAATCTGCATTCATATTAACATTAACAATGGGAGTCCTGAAATTACCTTCTACAAAAGCCGATAATTTCAGTTCTCCATTTCCACTATCTAACTTTGCCGTTTTTAAAAGATTATCAATACTTTTAACTGACAGTTCCAGATCTGCATTAATATTTTCTGTACAAATATCATAGATACCGTTTAATTGCAATCCCACTGTCTCATCCATTGCTCCTACCCCTATATCCACAGTTTGAACAGCAACTTTACCATCCGATACTTCAATTGTACATGCAACAGAACTGTTAATTGGTAAGAATGACGAATCGAACCAAAACTCTCTTAAATTAAAATTCATATCCAAAGATGAAATAAGTGAATCCGGATGTACTCCCATGCCGTCCAGTTTTATCGACATATCTGCAAGACCCTCAATTGAAGGCACCAGCTTACCTATTGAGAGACCCTCCCCCAAGATGTCCAGACTATATTTCAGTTTTTGTATGGAACCTGTATTTTCCAGAAAACCTTCAGGAAACATGCCAGCCAGATTAAAATCTCCAACCAGATCAACATTTCCCTCACCAACACCCAGATGAAACGGCTTAAAGCTGAAAACTCTGTCATGAAGATGTGATTTTAAGAACAGACTATCAAGATGATATCCCCATACCTTTCCCTGATTGCAAGTAATCTCAAGATCAAGATCCGGATTAGATACTTTACCCGAAACTGTCATTTTTAAGTTCGAAAAGCCATCTAATTTTCTACCTAATCCAAAAACCGAATCTATTTCTGCAAGCGACAACTCTAATTCAGAGCCAATATCCATTATCGGATCATTGTTCAATAGACCGCACTTTCCACTGACTTTAACTGTTGAATTGTCTGTATCTAATTTCAAATCTACAGTATCAATTTCCAGATTATTCATACAGGTTATTAGAGAAATGTTTCGTAAACAGATTTCTCTGCCCGAAAGTTCTATTAATGCAGAATCGAGAGCAACTGAAACATCTGCCCATAAATTAGCTGTTTTACCTTTTGCTGATATGGATAAACCATCCGCCTGTGCTTTAAAACTATCGTTTTCAGTCTTAAAAAAAGCACTCGCATCATTTATCTTTAATTTTCTGATCTCAAATGGAAACAATTCAGTTATTGTGTCTGCTTTTTTTTCAACAGTGTCATTTGCCAGCTCCTGCCCCCGGTAAAAAGCACTTACTATTGTAAGACAACCCACTGAATCATATTCAAGCACAACCCATGGTTGGTCCAGAATTACACTTTTCACAATAACTTTTCGTTTTAACAAGCCAAGAACTGAAGCATCAACTGAAAACCTTTTAAAACCTGCAATCTTTTTCCCTTTCGGATCGCTCAACTCAATATTGCGAATTTCAAAACGCATACTTGTCAGGGATATATTTAAACTCCCTAAAGTTAGAGAGCCTGGAATCGCTTCGTTCACCTTCGAAATTATGAACTGATGAAAAGAACTGCTTTTAACACCTACGAAAAGTAAACTTGAGAGAATCATAATTATAAAAAGAGGTATAAATATTATTGAAATAATGATTCGTTTCATAATCTGTTTCATACTTTTTAAAAATAAAACCTGAACATTCGTCCCAATTGCACAATTCTTAAATGATGTATAATAAATCCATCAGATTAATAATTGTTCATAAAAAATTATGTGTTTAGCCTTAATGAGCAATCATTTCCCAACTGGGAGCTTATTCACATGACAGGTGTGATAGAGGTAACTTTTTCTGGTGCTGACATAATAATATTACAAGTCAGCAATATTTTCCGTTTTTAGGTGATATTTGCAACATTGTATTCCCGGATAATTTGCATTAATGTAAAGAAGAATAGTTCAATTCAGATATAATTCTAACAGTGCCGGATTAAGTAACTTAAAGAAATACATAAGTAGACATAAATATTTTTTTCCAGATTAGTTATTTCGAATTTCTGACCTTTTATTAAATCAAATAGAACAAAATTATCAAGAAATACTTTCAGTGTTGGTTTGCACCTGTTATCTTTAAAGCGAACCCCGGGTCACACATATAAATAAGTATCATTTAAAACATCATAATTGAATACCTACACAAAGATACATTATTCATGCATTTTCCACTAAAGGAAAAAGAGGAGAATTGAAAAGATGCTAACCGGTATTGGATTTGATAATGACAAATATCTTACAGAACAAAGTGCCGAGATTCTGGAACGAATTAAACTATTCGGTAACAAACTGTTTCTTGAATTCGGCGGAAAACTCCTCTATGACTATCATGCTTCAAGAGTCCTGCCCGGTTATGATCCCAATGTGAAAATGCGCCTTCTCCAGAAACTTAAGGATAAAATCGATGTAATCATGTGCATTTATGCAGGAGATATTGAACAGAGAAAAATGCGTGCCGATTTTGGGATTTCTTATGATGCAGATGCTCTTAAACTCATCGATGATCTCAGAGATTGGGGTATTGATATTTGTGCAGTCGTAATAACACGATTTGAAAACCAGCCAGCAGCAATTCAGTTCAAAAACCGCTTGAACCGAAGAAATATAAAAGTGTATACGCATAAAACAACAAAAGGCTACCCTACCGATGTAGAAACAATTGTAAGTGATAAAGGATACGGAATTAATCAGTATATCGAAACGACCAAACCAATAGTTGTTATTACAGGCCCCGGACCAGGCAGCGGAAAGCTTGCAACCGCTCTATCTCAATTATACCATGAGAGTAAACGAGGAGTGAAAGCCGGGTATGCAAAATTCGAAACATTCCCGATCTGGAATCTCCCCCTTAAACACCCGGTTAATGTAGCTTACGAATCTGCAACAGCAGACCTTCGTGATTATAATATGATTGACTATCATCATCTTGAATCCTATAACATAGAAACTGTAAATTATAACCGGGATCTGGAAGCATTTCCGCTGCTTAAAAGAATAATCGAAAAAATTACTGGTCAGCCGTGTGCCTACAAATCTCCTACCGATATGGGAGTTAACAGAGTCGGATTCGGAATTGTTGATTACCAGGCAGTACATCAAGCCTCTGTTCAGGAAATTATCAGAAGATATTTCCGTTATTCATGTGAATATGCAATGGGGCTGACAGACAAAGAAACCGTTGAACGCGCAGAACTGATAATGAACAAAGTTGGAGCAAAAGCACAAGATCGCCCGGTTGTACTTCCTGCCAGAAATGCTGCAGAATCAGCTCGTATGAAAAAGAAAGGTAATGATGGTATATATTGTGGTGCCGCAATGAAATTACCAGATAAAACAATCATAACAGGAAACAATTCCCAGACCATGCACGCTGCAGCAGCTTTAATTCTTAATACTGCCAAACACCTTGCAGGTATACCCTCTACTCTCGACCTGCTTCCTAAAAGCATAATCGAATCTCTCAACCATTTTAAACAGGAAGTTCTCAGGGGAAAAAGGTTAAGTCTGGATCTCGAAGAAACACTAATTGCATTAAGTATCAGTGGCACTACAAATCCCGCTGCCCAATCTGCTATCGAGAAACTAAAAGAAATTCGAGGATGTGATGTTCATCTCACACATATCCCCACACCTGGTGATGAAGCCGGACTGAGAAAACTTGGATTAAATCTGACTTGTGATCCTCAATTTTCTACGAATTGTCTTTTCACAGGATAAAAAAAGAGACGCTCAATTCCAAGCGTCTCCCAACTTACATAAAGAATTTTTAATTATGCATTACCAGCACTACCAAGAACATTTTCATTCTTATCAATCATCATTTTAATAAGCTCTTCACGTGCTGGTCCAAGATATTTTCTAGGATCAAACTCTTCCGGTTTTTCATTAAATGTTTTTCTTATCATTGCAGTCATAACCAGACGACCATCAGAGTCGATATTTATCTTACATACCGCCGATTTCGCTGCACGACGAAGCTGATCAGCAGGTATACCAACTGCAGCTTTTAATTTTCCACCATTATTGTTTATTATGTCTACATATTCAGGAAGAACAGAACTTGCGCCATGAAGAACAATCGGGAAACCAGGTATCCTCTTTTCAATCTCCTCAAGGATATCAAACCTTAGTGGAGGAGGAACAAGAACACCCTCTTCATTTTTTGTACATTGTTCCGGTTTGAATTTATAAGCCCCATGTGATGTTCCGATAGAGATCGCCAAAGAATCAACTCCGGTTTTCTTTACAAAATCCTCAACCTGTTCCGGTTGTGTATAAATAGATTTTGCAGCCTGCACATCATCTTCAATACCAGCGAGTACACCAAGTTCACCTTCAACTGTTACATCATATTTATGAGCATACTCCACAACTTTAGCTGTTAACTCAACATTCTTTTCATAAGAATGATGAGACCCATCAATCATCACAGACGAAAAACCACTTTCAATACATGATACACACAATTCAAATGTATCACCATGGTCCAGATGAAGAGCGACAGGAATATTAAATCCTGCATTACGTACCATTTCAACAGCACCCTGTGCCATATATCTCAGCAAAATTGGATTAGCATATTTTCGCGCACCACTGGAAACCTGCATTATCACCGGAGAGTTTGATTTACCACAAGCGGTAACGATTGATTGAATCTGCTCCATATTATTAAAATTATACGCAGGTATGGCATACCCACCTTCAAATGCTTTTTTGAACATTTCCCGGGTATTTACAAATCCTAATTCTTTGTAACTAACAGCCATAAACAGTCCTTTCAGGAAAATTAATACAAAAATAGCCGATCACGAAATAAACTTTCGTGGTCGGCCATTTCATTTAATATTCATTTTTATTTTTCAGAATCTGATGATGCTTCCGAAATTTCTTTTCCGACCTCTTCAGTAGCTTCATTTTTCTCATTTGCCTGAGGTTGAGTTTTTTTAGCTTTTTCTTTCTTTTTCCTTTTCCGAACAGCATCACTGGTTCCTCTTCCAACCAGTTCAATAATCGACATTTGAGCATTGTCTCCCTTTCGATTATCGATTTTGATGATTCTGGTGTACCCACCCTCACGCTCCTTATATCCTGGAGCAATGTCATCAAACAGTTTTTTAAGCACCGTCTTATCATTTATCCTTCGGGCAGCTATTCTAATCGAATTTAGATCACCTTTTTTCCCGTAGGTAATAAGACGCTCCACAACACTACGAACTTCTTTGGCTTTTGCCAGAGTAGTCGTCACCCTTTCCTTATCCAGAATCGAAACAGCCAAATTTGAAAGCATTGCTCTCCTATGACTGGCAGTTCTGTTTAATTTCCGTCCAGAAACCAGATGGCGCATCGTTTTTACCTTCTATTGATCTTTGATACTTATTATTATTATCTAATTATATTCTATTCAGGATACTTCCTGACCAACTCCCATAATGTTGTCTACATCCATACCAAATGTCAAGCCAAGATTTGTAAGAACCTGATTAAGCTCAATTAAGGATTTGCGTCCAAAATTTTTATATTTCAGCATATCAGATTCCTGATTTCTGACCAGATCTGCTAATGTATGTATGTTTGCTGCACGTAGACAGTTATTTGACCTTACAGATAATTCCAGTTCATCCACTCTCATTTTCAGTAATTGACGAAGTCTTTCTGTTTTTTCGTCTCTTACCGTTTCCTGAACTGGCTCAAACTCACCCTCAATGTTAATAAAAACTTCCAGATGGTCGTATAAAAGTTTTGCAGCATATCCCAGTGCATCTTCTACAGTTAAACTTCCATCAGTCCATATGTCAAAAATAATCCGGTCCATATCGGTACGTTGACCGACACGAGTGTTTTCAACAATATAATTTACTTTTTTTATAGGAGAGTAAATTGAATCTATTGGGATTGTTCCAACAGGATCTTCCTCCCTCCTGTTCAATTCGGCAGGTACATACCCTCTACCATCAGATACTCTCATTTCAATTTTCAGTTTTGCATCAGAATTGATAGTTGCAATATGCAGATCAGGGTTTAGAATAATAACATCTGGATTCTTTTCAATATCTGATGCTTTTACCTCCCCTTCACCACTGACTTCTAGTCTGAGTGTAGTATCATGATCTGCAAGCAGTTTTAAGCGTAACTGTTTAATATTAAGAATTATATCAGTTACATCTTCAACCACACCCTCAATAGTAGAGTATTCATGCATTACACCATCAATTCGAATAGAATTTACTGCAGCCCCCTGAAGTGCCGATAGTAGAACTCTTCTGAGAGCATTTCCAATAGTATGTCCCCATCCTCTCTCAAGCGGTTCGACAATAACTTTTCCATAATTCGGAATATTGTCTGGATTTTCAATCTGGATGCCTTTGGGCATCAGCAAGCTTTTCCATTTCATTTCGTTTCCACTCTCCCTTTTATCTGGAGTAAAGTTCGACCACGAGTTGTTCCTGGACATTAACCGGAATCTCGTTTCTTTCCGGTACACGAATCGCTGATCCTTCAAGCTTCACTTTATCTATTGAAAGCCATTCTGGTGTATCTCGTAAGGATTTCAAAGAGCTGTGAATATTTTCCAATTTTTTGCTTTTTTCCCTTACCTGCACCAGATCCCCAGCTTTCAACTGATAAGATGGTATGTTAACCTTTTTACCATTGACTCTGAAATGATTATGCAAAACGAGCTGTCGAGCACTGGAACGAGATGGAGCAAATCCCAGACGATATACGATATTATCCAATCTCATCTCAAGTAGCTGTAATAACCGGTCACCTGTAACTCCGGATGATTTTGACGATATAGTAAAATATCTTTCAAACTGTTTTTCCAAAACACCATAAATACGTCGTATTTTCTGTTTTTCACGCAACTGAAGATTATACTCAGTTGATGAGCGTCTACGTTTTGAAACTCTCATACCTGGGGGAAACGGCCTTCTCTCAATAGCACAGTTCTCCGACTTGCACCGTTCTCCCTTTAACATTAACTTCATGCCTTCCCTGCGACATTGTCTACACCGCGGGCCGTGATAAAGCGCCATGTCGTACTTCTCCTATATCTACTTATCTTATAATGCTAAATACTTTACAATGATCTATTATTATACTCTTCTTCTTTTGGGCGGTCGGCACCCATTATGTGGAACCGCAGTAAAATCCTTGATAGCTACTATTCGTAAACCTGCTGCGGCAAGCGCCCTGATAGCACCTTCTCTTCCATTCCCGGCTCCTCTCAAGTGCACTTCTATCTTTCGAACACCTGCATCAAAAGCCATTTTCCCTACAACCTCAGCTGCAATTCCAGCAGCAAAAGGTGTACTTTTTCTGGATCCTTTAAAACCTGATTTCCCTGGCGTATTCCATACAATTACATTACCTTTTGCATCTGTTATATTAACAATTGTATTATTAAATGTTGCTCTAATGTGTGCAACACCCTCGGCAGATGCCTTTTTCTTCAATTTTTTTGTACCACTATCTTTATTCATTACTAGAATATCTCCTGGTTATTATCAGCCCTTTGTTGGAGCCTTTTTCTTGTTCGCAATAGTACGTCTAGGTCCTTTTCGTGTACGCGCATTGGTTCTTGTACGCTGTCCGTTAGCAGGCAATCCACGGCGATGCCGTAATCCCCTGTAGCATCCAACATCCATTAACCGCTTTATATTCATCCTTACAGAACCACGCAGATTACCTTCTGTCTGATATTCACTATCAACAATTCTTCTTATTCTGTCCAACTCTTCTTCAGAAAGATCCTTGATCTTTCTGTTCACATCAATTCCAGCCTTTTCCAGAATCTCCTGCGCCGACGACTCACCTATACCGAAAACATATGTCAGCGCTATTAAACTACGCTTATTATTCGGAATGTCTACACCCGCTACACGAGCCACTTTGCGACCCCCTTATAAGAAATTCTAATGTTCAAATTCATTTTCATAATATCACTCAATTTTTTTTTACAGATTTTTATCCCTGACGCTGTTTATGCTTGGGACTCTTGGTGCAAATCACTCTGACTACACCTTTTCGTTTTATTATTTTACAATCTTTACAAATTCTTTTTACTGAAGCCCGGACTTTCAATTTGCACACTCCTATTTATATCTGTATACGATTCTTCCTCTATTTAAATCATAGGGAGATAATTCAACCAGTACTTTATCTCCAGGCAGAATCCGAATATAATTCATTCTCATCTTACCGGAAATATGGGCCAATATTTCATGTTTATTTTCAAGCATTACTTTGAATGTAGCATTCGGCAAAGTTTCTGTTATTTTACCTTCTACCTGTATCGAATCATTTTTTGCCATAATATTTATCTAACAGGCTAGTGCCGCCTGCCCCGTAATCTCCCTTTCTTCATGAAACCTTCATAATTTCTCATCTGAAGATGAGATTCCAGTTGCTGCAATGTATCAAGAGCAACTCCAACTACAATCAGTACGCTTGTTCCACCAAAATAGAAATTTATTTTCATGCTGCCCATTAAAAGAAATGGTATTATTGCGATAAATGCCAGAAAAACAGATCCTGGTAGAGTGATACGACTTAAAACATTATCCAGAAATTCAGCAGTTTTCTTTCCTGGCCTTATACCTGGAATAAAACCACCAGATCTTTTCAAATTGTCAGCAATATCAAGTGGGTTAAAAATAACTGCTGTATAAAAATATGTAAAGAATATTATTAATAATGCATATATAATTGAATATAAAAAGCCTCCTGGAGCAAACATTCTTGTAATATCTTCCATAACTACAGATTCGGGAAAGAAACTCTTTATCATTCCAGGAAATGTCATAAGTGATGATGCAAATATTATTGGTATAACACCTGCCATATTTAATCTTAATGGTAATACAGTATTTTGGCCCGCATACATCTTTGTGCCCACTACCTTTTTGGGCGTCTGTATTGGAATTCTTCTCATAGCCTGAGTCATCATAACGATAAACGCAGTCATACCAATGATAATTGCAAGAATAATTAACTCCATAAAAGGATGCCGCGTACCTGCAATAATCTGTTGAGTTTCAGCAATAACTGCATTTGGTAACCCTGCAACGATTCCTATAAATATTATTAATGAAATTCCATTTCCAATACCTCTATTAGTAATCTGTTCCCCAAGCCACATAATAATCATGGTACCTGTGGTAAGACTCAAAGCTGTCAAAAGTGTAAATTTTATTCCCATTAAGCTTGAATTAACAGCATGAACGCCTGTAATTGGAGATGTTATACTCTGTAAAAAGATACTGATCCCAATAGCCTGGATTAGCGATAATAATACTGTTCCGTATCTTGTATACTGAGTAATCTTTTTTCTTCCCTCTCCACCTTCACGCTGAAGTTTATGAAAATAGGGAAAAACTGTTCCCAATAACTGGATTATAATTGAAGCACTGATATAGGGCATAATACCCAGTGCAAAAACAGTTACTCTTTTGAATGCTCCCCCGACAAACATATCATAAAGACCAAATAAGGAATTCTGGGATTGAGCAAAAAAATCTGCCAACACTCGTGGATCTATTCCCGGTGTAGGTACATGTCCACCCAGTCTATAAAAAAAGACCATTAGAAGCGTAAATAAAATACGCTTCCTTAACTCTGGAATTCTAAAAATATTCTTGAAAGTTTCAAGCACGACCTATTACCTCTGCTTTCCCTTTAGCTTTTTCTATCTTTTCTCTTGCAGTCTTGGAAAATGAGTGAGCCTTTATTGTAATTGGTTTTGTTATTTCTCCGTCACCCAGAACCTTAACCGGCCTGTCAATTTCATGAATAAGTCCAAGATCGTGAAGTGTTTCGATATTTATCTCACCTTCATTATCCAGTTTTTCAAGATTACCAACATTTACTATCTGAAACTCTTTTTTAAAAGGATTATAAAAACCCCTTTTTGGTAACCTCCGAGTAAGGGGAGTTTGACCACCTTCAAAATAACTTTTTGTAGGAGCACCTTTTCGTGCTTTATAACCATTATTCCCTTTACCAGCAGTTGTACCCGTTCCGCTTCCCTGTCCCCGGCCGACTCTTTTTGAATTTTTCCTGCAGCCTGGTACTGGTTTTATTTCGTTCAGCTTCAGCATTTTATTCTCCATCGATTTCTTCAAATTTCACAAGATGTTTTACAGTATTAATCATACCTCTTATAGAAGGGGTATCATTATGAATAACCGTTTTGTTTATTTTACCAAGACCCAGAGCTTTAATAGTACATTTTTGATTTTCTAATCTCTTGATTGCACTCCTGATCTGTGTAATTTTTATTTTCCTGGCCATCTTAAACCTCTTTTTTTATGCACTTGCTTTTTGTGTTGGTACTTGTCTTAATTTCCAGATCTGCTCTTTTGTCTTAAGCTGCATTAATCCATCCATTGTTGCCTTAACAACATTATGAGAATTCGTAGTACCTAAACACTTTGTCAAAATATTTTTGATACCAGCCAATTCCAATACAGCTCTTGCCGGTCCCCCTGCAATAACACCGGTTCCAGGTGCAGCTGGTTTAAGTATAATTTTACCTGCTCCAAAATGCCCTATTACCTCATGGGGTATAGTACCATTTATCAGATTTACTACTACCAGATTCTTTTTGGCAGCTTCTATAGCTTTTCTTATTGCCTCGGTAACATCATTTGCTTTTCCCATTCCGATTCCAATTTTTCCGTTCCCATCACCAACAGTGACAAGTGCATTAAAACCGAATCTTCTTCCGCCTTTAACTACTTTGGCAACTCTACTTACAGATACCAGTCTGTCTGTTAACTGAGATTCTTCGCCACTACCAATAAATTCTTCGTTGCTCAAGCCTTCAACCCCTTTCACTTCAGAAGACCAACCCTTTTTCACGGGCTGCTTCAGCCAGTGTTTTTACTCGTCCGTGGAACAGATACCCTTTTCTGTCAAACACTACACTTTTTACACCCTTTTGTATCGCCATATCTGCCAGTAACTCGCCAACTATTTTCGATACATCTTTTTTTGTTAAATCTTTTCCAATAACTTTTTCCGAAAAAGATTTTCCCCGGCTTCCCACCTGAACGATTGTTTTTCCATTTATATCATCAACCAACTGTGCATATATGTGCTTTAAACTTCTGCGGACACACAATCGAGGGCGATCGGGTGTACCAATCACTTTTTTCCGTACACGAGCAGCTCTTCGAGAGCGCTCACTGATCCTTAATTTTGCTTTATCCATTTTTATATTTCGCTCCACACTTTAACTTATTTACCAGCAGCTTTTCCAACTTTTCTTCTAATCTGTTCACCCAGATATCTTATACCCTTCCCTTTATAAGGCTCCGACGGTCGGATACGACGGATATCTGCAGCAACCTGGCCCACTTTCTGCTTATCAATTCCCTGTATGGTTATTTTGTTAGGATTATCCAACGTAAATGTGATACCATCAGGAGCTTTATATGGTTTCGGACTTGCAAACCCAACAGATACTGCCAAATCCTTCCCTTTTAATTCTGCCTTGTATCCTACACCAACAATTTCCAGTTCACGTTTATACCCTTGCGAAACACCAGTTACCATATTGTTGATCAGTACTCTGTATAGCCCCCAAAGTGCTTTAACATTTTTATTATCTTTACGATCCTCTTTCGGGCTAACATGAACCTCGTTTTCCTTTACCTCAACAACTATTTCAACAGGAAATTCCCTGGCAAGCAAGCCTTTGCTTCCCTTGACTTCGATCTGTCGTCCGGTTACGGAAACCTCAACATCTTGAGGAATTTTGACCGGTAATTTACCTATACGAGACAAGATTTACTCCTTTATTATAAACCGAATCAGTTCTCTTTGAGGATACTTCTGGTAAATACTACCAGACCATACCAATCACTTCTCCGCCTACATTCATTTTTCTGCATTCATAATCGGTCATGACACCCTTTGATGTAGTTACAATTGCTATACCCATTCCATTAAGGACTTTTGGTATTTTTTTAGTGCCCTTGTAAAATTTTCTTCCAGGTGTACTAACTCTTTTTAATCCCTGAATAGCATTCTTCTGATCTTCGTTGTACTTCAATAAAACCTTAATTGTTCCCTGCTTACCATCATCTACAAAAGCATATTTACTAATGAAATGATTTTCGTACAGTATTCTTGTAATCTCCCTTTTCAAATTTGAACCAGGGATATCAACAGTTCTCTTTTTTGCCTGAGCAGCATTTCTGATTCTATTGAACATATCAGCAATTTGATCCGTCAACATTAATTCAGCCCTTTCTTAATAAACACTACCAACTGGCCTTAACTACACCAGGAATTTCTCCTTTAAGTGCCATTTCACGGAAACATATTCTGCATAACCCAAAATCCTGAATGAAAGCTCTAGGTCTCCCACACCGCCGACACCTGTTATACTTTCTTGTAGAAAATTTTGGTTTTCTTCTGCTTTTTTCAATTAATGCTTTTCGTGCCACATCTATCTCCCAGCTCTATTTTCTAAAAGGCATTCCCATTTCCTGTAAAAGTCCCAATGCCTCTTCATTGGTATTGGCAGTTGTACAGATACAGATGTCCATACCTGATATTTTTGATACTTTATCACGATCAATTTCCAAAAAGACTATCTGTTCTTTTATTCCCATATTATAATTCCCGAAGCCATCAAACGACTTTCGTGACAGTCCTCTAAAATCCCTTATTCGGGGAATGGTTATAGCTACAAGCCTGTCAAAAAATTCATACATTCTGTCGTTACGAAGCGTCACCTTAACTCCGATAGGCATATTTTCCCTAAGCTTGAAATTTGATATAGCTTTTCGGGCACGAGTTACCACCGGCTTCTGTCCTGTTATTTCACGCATACACATTATTGCTTCATCCAAAAGTTTTGCATCAGAAACAGCATCACCAACACCCATATTAATCACGATCTTATCAAGACGTGGAATATCCATATCGTTTTTATATCCAAACCTTTTTTTGAGCGCAGGGACTGTATTCTTAAAATACTTCTCCCTCATTCTGGGTTTAATTTTTGTCTCTGTACTCACTCTATCATCTCCTTAGCCTTTTTTGAAAATCTTACTCTTTTACCGTTATCCAGAATACTTGTTCCCACTCTTGTCGGTTTACCAGTTTTTGGACATACAAGCATCAAATTGGAAATATTAATTGATGCTTCTTTTTCAATAATACCACCCTGCTGATTTTTCGGGTTTGGCTTCATATGTCGTTTAACCATGTTAATACCTTCGACAATTGCCCTTTTCTTTTCAGGAATAACTCTTAATATTTTTCCTGTTTTTCCCTTATACTCACCAGTTATTACCTTAACAACATCATCTTTACGCAGCCGAAATGCCATAATCATTAATCTCCCATTATTTTCAGAGAACTTCCGGTGCAAGAGAAATTATACGTGTAAACCTTTTTTCTCTAAGTTCGCGTGCAACCGGTCCAAATATTCGTGTTCCTTTTGGTTCTCCATTGTCATTTATAATAACGGCAGCATTATCACTAAAGCGGATATATGTTCCGTCTTTACGTCCGTACTCCTTTTTTGTACGCACTATTACCGCTTTTGCCACCGTTCCCTTTTTTACTGCTCCATTAGGCATAGCATCTTTTATCGAAACAACAATAACGTCACCTACCCGGGCATAACGCCTTCGCGTTCCGCCAAGGATTCGGATACATTCCACCTTTTTAGCGCCGGAATTATCGGCTACGTTTAACCATGTTTCAACCTGTATCATTACTCCCTCACTTGCTTCTTTTTAGAAATAACGAATAACCGATAGCTTATTTTGCCTTCTCCAGCACTTCACTAACACGCCATCTCTTGGTTTTTGACAACGGACGTGTTTCGGTAATTCTCACTTTATCACCAATTTTACATTCATCTTTTTCATCATGAGCCACATATCGTTTATCCAATCTTACAATTTTACCATATGTAGGATGCATAAACTTCCGCTGAACCTCTATGACAACACTTTTGTTCATTTTGTCACTAACGACAACACCTATTCGTTCTTTACGTTCATTTCTTTCTGCCATGCGTTTTCCTCACTGGATACCAGGTTTTTTGCACTTTACTACCCTTTTGGGTGTTTATTTATCATTAAGGTGCAACCGTGGCCTTTTCATTTTTTATCGTTTTTACTCTGGCAATATCTCTTCTTACTAATCTAAGCTGTAAAGGATTTGCCAACTGCCCCATCTTTGCCTGAAATCTCAGATTGAATAGTTCTTCTTCCAACTCGTCAATCTTTTTTTCAATTTCTTCCCGTGACATTTCACGAATTTCTCTTGCTTTCATGACTGTATACCCTACTTTTCTGCTTCTATGAAACGTGCCTGTATCGGTAGTTTCTGTGCTGCCAGCCGAAAAGCCTCTTTTGCAATATCCGACTTTACGCCAGCCATTTCAAACATCACTGTTCCCGGCTTTACAACAGCCACCCATCCCTCTGGAGCACCTTTACCTTTACCCATTCGGGACTCCGCCGGATGCTTTGTATATGGTTTATCCGGAAATACTCTTATCCAGATTTTTCCGCCTCTTTTAATAAATCTTGTCATAGCAATACGCGCAGCCTCAATTTGTCTGTTATCAATCCATCCAGGCTGCATCGATTGTAGTCCGAATTCACCAAATGATATCTTGTTACAGCGAGTAGCCATGCCACGCATACGCCCACGTTGTGTCTTTCTCCAGGTAACTTTTTTCGGTGACAGCATCTTTTTTCAATCCTCCCTAAGCACGTACACCTTCACCAGCCGTAACTTGCTGTTTTTCATTACGACCAATAACTTCACCTTTACATATCCATACTTTTATACCTACACAACCATAAGTTGTATGTGCCGTTGAAGTTGAATAATCGATATCAGCACGCAAGGTATGTAATGGAATACGCCCTTCCTTATACGTCTCAGTTCTGGCGATTTCAGCACCGTTAAGCCGTCCTGAGATCATTACTTTTATTCCTTCGGCTCCCATTCTCATTGCCGTAGAAATTGCTTTTTTTGTAGCCTTTTTGTAAGAAACCCTTTTTTCGACCTGTCGCGCGATATTATCGGCAACAAGCTGACTGTCCATTTCCGGTTTCTTTACCTCTCTTATGTTAATCTGTATCTCTTTTTGTGTAAGATGTTGGAGTTCTCCCTTAAGCCTCTCAACTTCTTCACCTTTCTTTCCAATAACAATACCTGGTCTTGATGTATGTATTCCAACAGTAACTCTCTTGGCAGTACGTTCTATTTCCAAAGCTGAAATCCCACCATGCTCAAGACGTTTTCTCAGATAATTCCTTATAAGAATATCTTCATACAGATAATCTGCAAAACGATCCTTAGCGAACCAGTTTGAAAACCAGGATCGGGTTATCCCCAACCTTATACCTACCGGATTCGTTTTCTGACCCACAACTCCTCCTGTTTAATTCTCTACCGTTACAGTAATATGACACATGCGCTTTAAGATTTGTGATGCACGTCCCTGAGCCCTGGCCCGAAACCTTTTCATCACTGGCCCTTCATCAACTCGTATTTCCTTTATACGAAGCTCTTCCAGATCAATAGCAGTATCTGTATTTTTGCTTTGCATATTGGCAACCGCTGACTTTAGAACCTTAGCAATATCAGTCGCAACTTTTTTATTAATATTAAATTCAAGAAGCCCCAAAGCCTCTCCAACCATCATTCCCCGGACTGCATCCGCAACCAACCTTGCTTTCCTTGGCGCCGATCGCAAATATTTAATTTTAGCAATTGATTCCACCATTCCTCCCCGGGTTATCTCTTTGCTGTTTTATCACTTTTTGCACCACTATGTCCACGATACTGACGTGTGGGAGCAAATTCACCTAATTTATGTCCAACCATATTTTCAGTCACATAAACCGGCACAAATTTATTACCATTATGCACCGCAAATGTATGTCCGACAAACTCAGGAAGTATCATAGATCTTCTTGACCATGTCTTAATTACTTTTTTTTGGCCACTTTTGTTAGACTCATCTACTTTCTTTAATACATGGTCGTCTACAAACGGCCCCTTTTTTATTGATCTCGACATAATTTATCCTTTTCCTTCTACTTCGTTCGTCTCCGTACTATGTACTTATTTGAAAGCTTACGAGAGTTTCTTGTCCTGAGGCCTTTCGCCTTCTGCCCCCAAGGTGATACAGGATGACCACCTCCGGCAGTTTTTCCCTCTCCACCACCCATAGGATGATCAATCGGGTTCATTGCCACTCCACGTACAGTTGGCCTTATCCCTAAATGACGAGAACGTCCCGCAGATCCAAGTGCCATGTTCATATGTTCAGGATTACTTACCTGTCCAATTGTAGCACAACAGTTTTCATGAACATTTCGTACTTCACTCGAAGGGAATTTGAGTTGTACCATTTCCCCTTCTTTTGCTACTATCTCGGCATACGCACCTGCGCTACGGGCAATCTGCCCACCTTTACCCTTTTTTATTTCAATATTGTGCACCATGGTACCGGCAGGTATATTTTTCAGCTGCATGCAGTTTCCTTCAGAAATGTCGGTTACAGCTCCAGAAACTACTTTCATCCCTGCTTTCATATTCGATGTAGCTAATATGTAACGTCTCTCTCCGTCCATATATTTTATCAATGCTATAAACGAACTTCTATTTGGATCATATTCAATAGTTTCAACTATACCAGCGACATCATATTTATTTCTCTTAAAATCAATTTTCCTGTAAAACCTTTTGTGTGCACCACCCCGGTGACGGACTGTAATGACTCCCCTATTATTACGCCCATTGATCTTTTTCTTTACCTCAAGTAAAGGTTTATACGGCTCATCAGTTGTTACCTGTTTAAAATCGTTTGTTGATTTGTACCGTAAAGCAGGCGTTACAGGATTATATGTTTTTATTGGCATATAGAACTCCAATTCCTCTCGTACACCTTAGTGTGCTATACCTCACCGAACTTCGCAATTGTCTGCCCTTCTCCGAGCTTTACAATCGCTTTTTTCCAGTCAGAACGATAACCGGAAAAACGTCCCATCCGTTTTTTCTTACCTTTGACTACCATTGTATTTACATCGACAACTTTGACTCCAAACAGATTCTCAACTGCCTTTCGGATCTGTGGTTTCGTAGCTGTTCTCATTACCTCAAACACATACCTGTTCTGATTTTCTTTCAGTATGGTATTTTTTTCAGTAATGGATGGATATCTTATGATCTGATGATACTTACTCACAATGACACCACCTCTTTTACTTTTCCGACCAATTTCTCGTCTGAAAATATTATGTTCTCATTTTTTAAAACATCATATGCGTTAATTTCAGAAACATTTTTTATTTCTAGATCCCTGATGTTTCTACCTGAAAGATATATGTTTTGAGACTCGCTATCGACTATTAACAGGTTTTTCCTGCCATTTAACGATATTGCCTTTAACATATCCTGAATTGTCCTGGTTTTTGGCTCATTACATTCGATATGATCAATAACAACCACATTCTCACTTTTAGCCCTTGAAGAATAAGCTGATTTCAAAGCCAGCCTTTTCATCTTCTTTGGAATCCTGGAATAGTAATCCCTTGGTTGTGGACCAAAAGCTTTCCCGCCTCTTACCCAGATCGGAGAAGTATTTGAGCCGGCCCTTGCCCGACCTGTACCCTTCTGTTTCCATGGTTTTTTACCACCACCGCTTACTTCAGCTCTGGTTTTTGTTTTGGCAGTTCCCTGACGCTTATTAGCCAAAAGCTGAGTAATAACCTGATGTAAAAGGGCTTCATTTACATCAGCACCAAAGACGTCTTCAGGTAATTCAATTTCACCTTTGACTGTCCCATCCTGTTGAAATATTTTAGCATTCATTATAATATTATCCTGGAAGAATCTACCTGGATTCGTTTTTCTTTATGTAAACAATTCCTTTATTACACCCTGGAACCGACCCCTTAACGAAAACCAGTTCCTTTTCTTTATCTATACCCATTACTTCAAGTCGTTTCATTGTAATTTTTGCATTTCCATAATGTCCCGACATTTTTAGACCTGGAAATACTCTTGATGGATCCGAATTTTGACCAATAGACCCATGCTCCCTAACATTTGTATTACCATGACTTTCACGACCTCTTGTAAAATTGTACCGTTTGATTGTACCAGCATGCCCTCGACCTTTTGATATTCCAGCCACATCGACATACTTTACATTCTCTAATAACTCGACACCAACAACCTGCCCAGGCTGAACTTCTTCATTTTCATCAAGTTCAAATTCCTTTATAATTTTTGTCAGCGTTTTTCCGTTTCCTTTGAAATGTCCGATAAGAGGTTTATTCACTTTTTTCTCTTTTACCTCTTCAAACCCCAACTGTACTGCGGCATATCCGTCTTTTTCTTTTGTTTTCACCTGATGAACTACATTACCACCAGCATTTATGACAGTGACAGCAACAGTCCGACCCATCTCATCAAACAAACGAGTCATCCCAATTTTTTTTCCAATTAACCCCTGCATATATAAATCCTCACCTAGCTTTCTGTGAATCAGCTCAATAAAACAAATTACACTTTAATTTCAACATCTACACCAGCAGGTAAATCCAGTTTCATCAAAGAATCTACAGTTTGCGGAGTCGATTCAAGAATATCAATCAGACGTTTGTGCACACGTGTTTCAAACTGTTCTCTCGACTTTTTGTTAACATGTGGAGAACGCAATACCGTGTATATAGTTTTTTCTGTAGGTAAAGGTATAGGTCCTGAGATCCTTGCACCTGTTCCCTTGGCAGTACGAACAATGTCTGATGCCGACTTATCTAGTATGTTGTGATCGAATGACTTCAAACGAATTCTTATTCTTTCACCTGGCATGAATTTATGCTCCTTGTTTTTCTTTTCCTGTTAATATCCCGTTTTACCGTCGACCAATCCGACGTAAAATTTCATCTTCAATCGCTTTGGAGGTAACTTCGTATCGATCAAATTGCATCGTATAGACAGCTCTTCCCTGAGTAATTGATCTTAACGCAGTTGCATAACCAAACATTTCTGATAAAGGCGCCTCAGCATCAATTACCTGAGCATCTTTTCTTGGATTGATTCCAAGAACCTTACCTCTTCTGCTATTTAAATCATTAATAACCGGCCCCATAAAATCAACTGGTACAACAATCTCAATTTTCATTACCGGTTCAAGTATTGAAGGATTTGCTTTTGAGCATGCACTTTTAAAAGCCATCGTACCAGCAATTTTAAACGCCATTTCAGTTGAATCTTCTGCATCGAATCTGGCATGTTTTAAAAATACCCTTACTCCAGATAACGGATATCCTGAAAGAATGCCACCACTTGAAGCTTCTTCAATGCCTTTTTTTACTGCCAATACGAATTCAGGCTGGAAATTCGGATCATCAATACCACTCTCAAAAACGATTCCCCTTGATGTCTCAATCTGCTCTAGCTTAATCCCGATCTTGGCATATTGATTTTTGCCGCCAATGGGTTGAGAAAGTTCATATTCCTCAAAAACAGGTACAGTGATCGTTTCTCTATAAGAAACCTGTTGATTACCTACATAAACACCAATATTAAACTCTCTAATTAACCTATCTACCAGAATTTCCAGATGAAGCTCTCCCATACCTGCAATTAACCTTTGACCGGTTTCAGCATCTATACTTATTCTACATGTTGGATCCTCATCACTTAGCCTTTCAAGTGCTGTAACGAGTTTTTCCTCATCAACAGTACTTTTTGGTTCAATGGAACGAGATAAAACCGGTTCTGGAAATGTCATTTTTTCATAAACGATCTGGAAATCCTGATCACATAATGTATCACCTGTAGTAGTATCTTTTAATCCAACCAGTGCTACAATATCCCCAACTCTCATTATCTGTTCTGCATGTCTTTTATTTGAATGCATTCTAAAAATTCTTGTTACTTTTTCCCTTGCTTTTGTTCTTGGATTAAAAAAGCTGTCTTTAAAACCAGCCTTACCAGAATATACTCTTACATAAGATAACTTACCGACATGCGAATCAGTAGCAATTTTAAAAACCAGAGCAGAAAAAGGATCATTCTGATCTGGAAACCTTTCGATTGCAACATTTTTTACAGGATCAGCCCCTTTAACCGCCCCTCTGTCTTCAGGGGATGGCAGATAATCACAAATCGCACCAATAAGTTGTTGTATGCCTTTATTTTTAAAAGCAGAACCACACAAAACAGGGCAAATCTTATTTCCAATTACTCCGCCCCTTATAGCCTCTTTAATAATTTTTTCATCAGGTGAAATGCCCTCCAGAATCTGTTGCATAAGTTCATCATTAAAATCTACAACAGACTCCAACATTTCTTCCCTGCCCTCCTGTACTTCATCAAGAATACTCGCCGGTATATCTTCTTCTATTACCTTTGCACCCAAAGTTTCTTCATCATATCGGTAAACTTTCATTTTAACCAGATCTATGACACCCTCAAATTCACCCTCTTTTCCTAACGGCAACTGAATTGCAACCGGTACAGCAGAGAGTTTTTTTCGCATCATTTCGATACAGTTTTCAAAATCCGCACCAACACGATCCATTTTATTTACAAACGCAATTCTGGGAACGTTATATTTATCGGCTTGACGCCAAACAGTCTCAGACTGAGGTTCTACGCCTCCCACAGAATCAAATACAGCAACTGCGCCATCCAGTACTCTCAAAGAACGTTCTACTTCCATAGTAAAATCTACATGACCAGGAGTATCAATAACATTAATCCGATACCCCATCCAGTTACATGTAGTTGCAGCAGAGGTGATCGTAATCCCACGTTCACGCTCCTGAACCATCCAGTCCATAACAGCATTTCCATTATGAACTTCCCCCATCCGGTGCACTATCCCAGAATAAAAAAGGATACGCTCCGTTGTGGTTGTCTTCCCTGCATCAATATGAGCCATAATGCCGATATTTCTTATTAATTTCAATTCTAATATATCACTCATAACAGTTCTCGATCGACACTTAACAGTATTTTTATTCCCGATTCAGGATATATCAACTGTTAAATCAGCTCATAATATAAAATCAAAGATCTTTACCAACGAAAATGAGCAAAAGCCCTGTTAGCTTCAGCCATTTTATGAGTATCTATTTTTTTCCTGACAGCACCGCCTTCATTTTTTGAAGCCTGAATAAACTCATTCGCGAGTTTTTCTGCAATGCTCTTCTCGGAACGCTGTTTTGCATATCCAATCAACCAACGAATAGCTAATGATGTTCTTCTATCAGAGGGAACTTCAATTGGAACCTGATAGTTTGCACCACCTATACGTCGCGATTTAACCTCAAGTACAGGTTTAACATTTTCAACAGCTTTCTTGAATACCCCGATCCCATCTTGCCCGGTTCTCTCTGAAATCATTGTAATAGCTTTGTAAAAAACCCCCTCAGCAAGTCGTTTTTTACCGCCCTTTACAACGTTATTTACAAACTGAGTAACCAGTGTGCTATTAAACTTAGGATCAGGAATTAGATCTCTTTTTTGAGCTTTCCTTCTTCTCGACATATTAATCCTTTATTTTTTCGGACGCTTAACACCATATTTTGAACGACTACGCTTACGATCCGTTACACCTTGTGTATCAAGAGCACCCCTGATAATATGATAACGAACCCCCGGAACATCTTTAACACGACCACCTCTAATCAAAACGATGGAATGTTCCTGTAAGTTATGCCCTTCACCTGGTATATACGCATTAACTTCCATATGATTGGTTAAACGCACTCTAGCCACTTTCCGCAATGCGGAATTAGGCTTTTTAGGTGTAGTGGTAAAAACTCTTGTACATACACCGCGCCTTTGTGGACACCCATGCAGTGCCGGAGATTTGCTCCGTACCTGCAAACTCTTTCGACCTTTACTTATAAGTTGACTAATAGTTGGCACCTGTCATCCTCCAAAAAAAGACAGTCACTAAAAATAATAATTTGTATAATAACAAACAAACAAATTCTGATCTATTTATCAGAATTGTCCGCCGATATCAACAAAATCTTCACTAGTATCATGCTCCATTACAGGAGCAGCCTCATTTTCCAGATTTTTTACCCTAAGACCCCTATATCTTTTCGATCCAGTTCCAGCAGGAATTAGGTTACCCATAATGAGGTTTTCCTTTAATCCATTGAGATTATCCACTTTACCCTCTACTGCAGCTCTGGACAACACTTTTGTTGTTTCCTGGAATGATGCAGCACTGAGAAAAGATTCTGTAGTAAGAGATGCTTTAGTAATACCAAGCAACATAGGTTTAAATGTTGCAGGCTCACCACCCTCAGCAATTACCCGCTCATTCGCTTCGCGCAATCTCTTCTTATCAACATCATCTCCCTCAAGATATTCAGTGTCACCAGCCTTCTCAATACGAACTTTTCTGAGCATCTGTGCAACTATCACTTCAACATGCTTATCATTGATTGTAACACCCTGAAGTCGATAAACAGCCTGAATCTCATCAAGCAGATATTGCTGAACTGCATTTTCACCTTTAATCCTAAGGATATCATGCGGATCTATAGATCCCTCACTTAAACGATCTCCAGCCTTAACACGGTCACCTTCATGAACCCGCAGATGTTTTCCAAGCGGAATCAGATATTCACGGCTTTCATTCTGCTCGTCACGAATAATAATTTTTTTGTTACCACGTTCATTTTCACCAAATTCTACAAAACCATCAATTTCTGAAACCACAGCAACATCTTTTGGTTTCCGTGCTTCAAAAAGCTCTGCAACCCTGGGAAGTCCACCTGTAATATCTCTACTTTTACTGCTTTCACGAGGGATCTTTATAAGAATATCACCCTCTTTAACATCCACTCCTTCCCTTATCTGCAAAAATCCACCTGTTGGAACAGCAATATTAGCAATTCTCTGTCCGGATTCATCAAGAATCTGTATATGCGGATGGAGTCTTCGTTCACGATGTTCAACAACTACAATATTAGTAATTCCCGAACGTTCATCGTATAACTCCCTGACAGTTTCACCCTCAACCAGATCGTGAAAACGAATTTTTCCACTTTTGGGAGTCAATATTACATTATTATAGGGATCCCATTCAAAAAGAATCTCACCTTTCGCAACTTTCTGACCATCCTCTACTTTTGTAAAAGATCCATAAGGTACATTGTAACGAAATCTTTCCCTCTCCAAATCATCATGAATCGTAATCTCTCCGGAACGATTCATAACTACCATTCCATTTTCATGCTTTACAGTCTCTACGTTATGAAATTTTACATAACCTTCAATTTTTGCGGTTTCCTTCGATTGCGCAATAAGTCGTGATGCTGTTCCACCGATATGGAATGTACGCAATGTCAGCTGCGTACCTGGTTCACCAATACTTTGAGCAGCCATAATACCAACTGCTTCCCCTAAATTAACCGGCTTACCCGTAGCCAGGTTACGACCATAACAATGCTTACAAACACCTGTCGGAGAATCACAGGTTAAGACTGATCTGATAACCAAAGATTCAATACCTGAATCTTCAATCCGTTTTGCGATTTTCTCATCAATTATCGTGTTTATAGGACAAATCAACTCTTCTGTAACAGGATCGTAGACATCTTCCTGGGTAACACGACCAAGGATACGGGTTGAGAGCGGTTCCATTACCTCATCACCTTCACGTAATGCTTCAATCTCAATACCCTTTGAAGTACCACAATCCTCTTCAGATATAACGACATCCTGAACTACATCAACCAAACGACGAGTAAGATAACCAGCATCAGCGGTTTTTAATGCCGTATCTGCCAAACCTTTACGGGCACCATGAGTAGAAATAAAATACTCAAGCACAGTTAGACCATCTTTAAAATTTGAAATAATTGGATTTTCAATAATTTCACCGACTGCACCGGTTATTTTTTTCTGCGGTTTCTGCATTAATCCGCGCATTCCTGCAAGCTGCTTGATCTGATCCTTACTTCCTCTTGCCTGTGAATCCATCATAATATATACAGGATTAAACCCATCCCTATCCCGTGCAAGATGATCATTAAGCATATCTGCAACCATGTTTGTTGTATGTGTCCAAAGGTCAATAAGTTTATTATATCTCTCACCTTCAGTTATTATACCACGGTCATACTGTTTTCTGATTCTGTTTACTTCACTCAGTGATTTATCAACAACTTCTTTCTTTTCATCCGGCACTACAAGATCTTCTGCACCGAATGTAATACCTGCCCTGGTAGCATATTCGTATCCCAGCGTCTTGATATCATCAAGAAATTTACATGTTGTTTTTATACCTTTGATCTTATAAACAGCTTCAACCAGCTTCTGAAGTCTCTTTTTATTAAGCAATTCATTTACATACCCTACACCTTCAGGCACAGCTGAATTGAAGATTATGCGTCCGCCAGTTGTTTCAATGAGTTTCCCTTCAATACGCACACGGATTTTTGCATGTATATCAATCTGCTTGTCCGCGATTGCATGCAATACTTCCTCAGGTGATGAAAACGCACGTCCTTCACCTCTTCGACTTATTGCAAGTTTTGTGAGATAATACACTCCCAGAACAATATCCTGTGTCGGGATCATTACTGGATAACCTGATGCAGGACTTAACAGATTGTTTGCACTAAGCATCAGGAATCTGCACTCTAACTGAGACTCGTACGATAATGGCACATGCACCGCCATCTGGTCTCCATCAAAGTCAGCATTAAATGCAGTACATACCAAAGGATGCAACCTGATTGCTTTCCCTTCAACGAGAACAGGAAAAAATGCCTGAATACCGAGCCTGTGCAATGTAGGAGCGCGGTTGAGCATAACCGGATGATCTTTAATAACCTCTTCCAGTATATCCCATACTTCTGCCCGTTCCTTTTCTACAAATTTCTTTGCACTCTTAACAGTTTGCACCAGTCCACGTTCTTCAAGTTTTTGGATTACAAATGGTTTGAATAACTCCAGAGCCATCATTTTTGGTAAACCACATTGATGAATTTTCAATTCTGGCCCTACAACAATTACACTTCGACCAGAATAATCTACACGTTTACCTAAAAGATTCTGCCGAAACCTTCCCTGTTTACCTTTCAGTAAATCACTGAGAGATTTCAGCGGCCTTTTCCCTTCACCCTTCACAGAGAAAGTACGCCGTCCATTATCAAACAAAGTATCAACAGCTTCCTGAAGCATCCTCATTTCATTTCTCAGGATTACATCAGGAGCCTTTATTTCAATCAGTTTTTTAAGTCTGTTATTTCTGTTTATAACTCTTCTATAAAGATCGTTAAGATCTGATGTTGCGAATCTACCTCCTTCAAGCGGCACCAACGGCCTTAAATCAGGAGGTAAAACAGGTAATACCCTCAGAACCATGTTTTCCGGACTGTTTCCAGACCTTAGAAACGCCTCTACTATTCTAAGACGTTTCAAATGTTCTTGTCGTCTTTGCTCAGAAGATTCTAGTTTGATTTTAGATCTTAAGTCAATAGACAATTCTTCAAGATCCATAGTGGCCAGCATTTCCAAAACAGCTTCACCACCCATTTTCGCAACGAACTGTTTATCCTGCTCCTCCAGCTCCAGATATTCATCTTCACTAAGAAGCATACCCTTACGCAAGCTGGTATTTCCTGGATCAATCACCACATAAGATTCATAGTAGATTATACGTTCAAGAACTGTATTTGGTAATCCAAGCAAATAACTGATATGTGAAGGTATGCTTTTAAAGAACCAAATATGAATAATTGGAACAGCAAGCTCAATATGACCCATCCGTTCTCTACGAACCTTCGAATGTGTTACCTCGACACCACACCTGTCACAAACGACACCTCTGTATCGGATTCTTTTATACTTTCCACAATTACATTCCCAGTTGCGAACAGGACCGAATATTTTTTCACAGAAAAGTCCATCACGCTCAGGTTTGAAAGAGCGGTAATTTATGGTTTCAGGTTTAGTTACTTCACCATAAGACCAGTTCCTGATTGTATCAGCAGATGCCAAACGAATTGACACCCCTGTAATCTCCTGTACTTTTTTATCAAGATGGCTGATAAGTTCTGCCACGTTTACCCCCTTGTTGCAAGATACTCAAAAGTATCTTACTGTTTTCTTAATCATGCAGCGTTATCTTCTGTCAAAACATCTATATCAAGCGCCAATGCTTTAATCTCTCGCACCAGTACTTTAAAAGACTCTGGAATACCAGCGTCGGGAGTGTTTTCCCCCTTGACAATTGCCTCATAGATTTTTGATCTTCCAGTCAAGTCGTCACTTTTAACTGTTAAAACCTGCTGTAAAGTATATGCTGCTCCGTAAGCCTCCAGTGCCCAAACTTCCATTTCCCCGAAACGCTGACCACCAAATTGTGATTTTCCACCCAGCGGCTGCTGTGTTACCAGCGAATACGGACCGATTGAACGGGCATGGATTTTATCATCGACAAGATGACACAGTTTTAACATATACATTGGACCAACAGTTACTTCATGATCAAACGGCTCACCCGTACGACCATCCCTTAACTGTATTTTTCCGCTTTGAGGTAACTGCGCTTCATCAAGCAAAGCAACAACATCCTCATAACTTGCTCCGTCAAATACAGGTGTAGCAATGCGTAAACCTAGTTTCTGTGCAGCCCATCCCATATGAGTTTCCAGTATCTGCCCAACATTCATACGTGATGGAACACCGAGTGGATTCAATATTATATCCACTTGTGCTCCGTCAGGAAGGTAAGGAAGATCTTCAACTGGAAGAATTTTTGAAATGACACCCTTATTTCCATGGCGTCCAGCCATCTTGTCACCAACAGACAATTTTCGTTTCTTTGCCACATAAACTTTAACAAGCTGTAATACACCAGGCTTTAATTCATCCCCGCGTACAACCTTGTCAATTTCTTTGTCAAGTTTATCTTCAAGCTTCGAAATCATATCGTTGGCTTTATATAAAACCTGTTCGGCTAATTCGTTTTTCTGCGAATCCTTACACAATCCGTCCTTGAAAGAAATGTTTCGAATATCCAGCTTCGACAGCATAGCACGCGTCCATTTCTTTCCCTCCGGTACCAAAACTTCACCAGTATGATAATCTGAAATTTCATTTGAAACAGTATCGGTCAAATAATCTGCAAGCTTATCAATCCGGACCTTTTCGATCTCCATGATCTGCTTTGTTATTTCAGCTTTGAGCTCATCGATACGCTTTTTATCCTTTTTCTTTGAACGTTTATCGCGTTCTTTACGTGAATATATTCTCGTATCGATAACAGTACCTTTTAATCCCGGTGGAGATTTCAATGAAGAATCCCGGACATCACCTGCCTTCTCACCAAAAATGGCCCTTAACAATCGCTCTTCAGGCGACAGTTCAGTTTCTCCCTTTGGTGTTACCTTTCCAACCAGTATATCTCCGGCCTCTACTTCAGTTCCGATTCGGACTACTCCGTTCTCATCAAGATCCTTCAACGCTTCTTCACTTACATTCGGAATTTCTCTTGTTAATTCCTCTGGTCCCCGCTTTGTATCCCGGACTTCAGTTTCAAATACTTCTATATGTACAGAAGTATAAACATCCTCTGCAACAAGACGTTCTGAAATAATTATCGCATCCTCAAAGTTAAACCCACGCCAGGGCATAAAAGCTGCAGTCACATTTCGACCTAATGCCAATTCACCTTCACTTGTAGCATGACCATCAGCAAGTACATCACCCGCTTTAACTTCCTGGCCAGCTTTAACGCATACTTTTTGATTGATACATGTATCCTGATTAGACCTTTCGAATTTAACTAATTCGTAGGTGTCAAATTCAGTCAACCCAAGAATATCGGCACCGGTATTATCTTTATTTTTTCGTACAATTATTTTATTTGCATCAATTTTTTCAATAACACCTGGATTTTTAGAGATCACCATACAACCTGAATCCATTGCAGCTCTGGCCTCTAATCCTGTCCCGATAAAAGGAGGTTCTGTACGAAGCAATGGAACAGCCTGACGCTGCATGTTAGAACCCATAAGAGCCCTGTTGGCATCATCATTCTCCAGAAATGGAATCAATCCGGCAGCAATACTCACCAACTGCATAGGAGAAATGTCCATATATGATATTTCCTGAGGAGAAACAACAGGAAAATCACCTCTGTATCTTGCAAAAATCAGATTTTCCGTAAATTTGCCACTCTTATCGACAGGAGTATTAGCCTGCGCAATAATAAAATTGTCTTCCTGATCTGCAGTAAGATATTCAATTTCACCTGTCAGTTTTCCATTATCTACCTTCTGATAGGGAGTTTCAATAAACCCGAATTCATTAACTCTTGCAAAAGTACTTAAAGACGCGATCAATCCGATATTGGGTCCTTCAGGTGTCTCAATAGGACATAGTCTTCCATAATGCGTATGATGAACATCTCGGACTTCAAAACCGGCCCTTTCCCGAGTTAATCCTCCAGGCCCCAGCGCACTGACCCTTCTTTTATGGGTCAATTCAGAGAGTGGATTTGTCTGATCAAGAAACTGTGAAAGCTGACTGGATCCAAAAAATGCCTGAATAACAGTAGAAACTGTTCTGGCATTTATTAAATCCTGAGGAGTTATATTCTCGGTATCACGAAGACTCAGTCTTTCTTTTATCGTCCTGACCATTCTTGTTAAACCTACTGTAAACTGAGCAGAAAGCAATTCACCAACAGAACGAACCCTTCTGTTTCCAAGATGATCAATATCGTCGATAAAGCCGACACCTGCATTTAATCCTATCATATATTTAAATGCAGCAATAAAATCATCCCGTGTCATTGTAGTAATACCTTCAGGCGGAACAACACCAAGTCTGGTATTCATTCTGTATCTTCCGACACTCCCCAAGTCATATCGCTTTTCATCAAAAAAGAGCCGTTGAATCAAATTTCTTGCAGTTTCAACATTTGGTGGATCACCTGGCCTCATAGTAGCATACATGAAAAAGAGGGCCTCTTCTTCAGATTTTGTAGGATCTGAAGCAAGCGTATTTCTTATAATCATGTTTTCCGGATTAGGCACATCTCTTAACACTTCAACATTTTCGATACCATTCTGAAGAATTATTTTCCATTTTTCTTCAGTAATAATTTCATTTGCATCTACAAGTATTTCACCAGTTTCTTCATTGAAAACCGTTCTTGCATTTACATTTCCCAATATGTTTTCAATATTTTCATCTGTGACCTTAACTCTTACAGTATCATGAAAAAGTCCCAGAATCATTTCATCACTCGAAAACCCAAGGGCACGGAGCAGGATTGTGGCTGGCATTTTTTTTCGTCGATCAATATTTATCGTCAAAACATCATCGACATCCATTAGAATTTCAACCCACGAACCTCTTTGTGGAATAATTCTTGCCGTAAGCAGTTTTTTCCCGTTAGGATGTGTGATTTCGTCAAAAGTGATACCTGGTGACCTGTGTAACTGACTTACAATTACCCTTTCGGCACCATTTATAACAAACGTGCCCCTTTCGGTCATCAATGGTATTTCGCCAATATAAACCTCATTGGTAATTTTTTCAACAAACTTTTTTGTTTCACCATCCTGCTCAAAAACGAGCAATGACATGTCCACTTTTAACGGAGCGGCATAAGTCATACCTCGTTCTTTACATTCTTTAAGAGTATATTTTGGAATCCCGAGTTTATATCCTTCGTATTCAAGAGAATAATATCCCTTGACATCATTAACAGGGAACAGACTTTGGAACGCTCTGTGTAATCCCTGCTTTTTCCGCAAGCGCGGTGGTGTATCAGGCTGCAAGAAAGCCTCATAAGATCTGGTTTGAATTTCCAGAAGATTAGGAAGCTCAGCCACTCTCTTGATACGGGAATAGCTTTTTCTATCTACCATTCGCACATCCCCTTGAAGTTAACCATTAATTTTAAACATTAGTATAAATAAATAAATAAATAACACAAGACACCTTGTCTAAAGGCGTCTTGTGCCGCATGCAGGCATATAATATCTGGTTAGAATAATAATATTTTTCGTTGACACATCCTGTATATCAGGCATTATTTAATTTCTACCGAACCACCGGCTTCTTCGATCTCTTTTTTCAGCTTTTCAGCTTCATCTTTTTCAATACCTTCTTTTACAGGTTTTGGTACGCCATCAACCAGGTCTTTTGCTTCTTTAAGGCCAAGCCCTGTGATAGCCCTAACTACCTTGATTACCTGGATTTTCTTATCGCCAGATGAGGTCAGAATCACATCGAATTCTGTTTGTTCTTCCGCAGGTGCAGCACCACCACCTGCAACAGAAGCCGCAACGGCAACCGGTGCGGCAGCCTTGACATCAAATTTTTCTTCAATCGCCTTGATAAGATCGGAAAGCTCCAGTACGGTCATCCCGCCGATCGCGTCGATAATTTCTTCCTTAGTTAAGGTAGCCACATGAACCTCCGTTTAAATGAAATGAAATTTTAATTCGTTTTAATTTTCTGATTATTGTATATTGTTCTTCTGTTCTTTTACAGCTTCAAGTGTTCCGACAAACTTTGACAGTATACCATTAAGGACACCGGCAAAATTCTGAACAGGTGCCTGTAAACATCCCAACAACTGTGACAGCAGGATTTCTTTACTTGGTATATCAGCCAGTTTTGCGGTATCGTCTCCACTGAAAACTGATCCATCCACATAGGATATTTTAAATGGAAATATATCCTTGTTTTCTTTCTGGAAATCCCTTATGATTTTAGCAGGTATCGTACCTTCATCTTTTGTAATGGTTACAGCAGTAGGTCCCTTGAAAAAAGGAGATAGTTCATCTTTACCAATACGATCACAGGCTATTTTGGCAAGAGTATTCTTTACTACAACCATCCGAATACCATTTTTTCTGAGATCGGCACGTAATTTTGTAACCTTTTCAACATTAATTTTGTTGTTATCGGTTAAATAAATTCCGGTTGCTTCCCGAAACTCTTTCTCCAACTCCTCAATAACAGTTTCTCTTTCAACTCGTGTCGACATTGCCCTAAACCCTTTTTATGAATGATCAGTTATTATTTCAAATCATTCTGATTAATTTTTAATCCCTGACCCATAGTACTTGAAATAGAGATTTTTTTGACATATTGCCCTTTTGCAGCAGCAGGCTTTGCTTTATAAACAGCATCCATGAAAGACTTTGCGTTTTCCAGGATTTTCTGTGAATCAAAAGAAAGCTTTCCGATAGGTACATGAAGAATGGCAGCTTTATCAACCCTGAACTCCACTTTACCTTTTTTTAATTCTTTTACAGCTCTTGTAACATCATTAGTAACAGTACCAACTTTTGGATTTGGCATCATACCACGAGTTCCAAGAATTTTTCCAAGCTTTCCAACAATTTTCATCATATCCGGAGTAGCAATAACTGAATCAAAATCAAGCCACCCGCCTTTTATTTTCTCGGCCAGGTCTTCCCCACCTACATAATCTGCACCAGCTTCTTTGGCTTCATTTTCTTTATCTCCCTGTGCAAACACAAGGACTCTTACAGTTTTCCCCAAACCATTAGGCAAAACTGCTGCTCCCCTGACAGCCTGATCACTTTTTCGGGGATCGACTCCAAGCCTTACAGCTATTTCCACAGTTTCGTCAAATTTAACAAAAGAGTTATTTTTCAGAAACTCAATAGCCTCGACTGCATTATATTCCTTTAGTCTGTCTACTTTTTCCCGAACATCATTATATTTTTTACCGCGCTTCATGAACCATTTACTCCCTATCTATAAAGTCACGACCTA
>JAAYEB010000213.1 GCA_012728995.1 Fibrobacter sp.
GAAGCTCATTTCCATAAATCTGAGTTCCGTCAGAAAGAAATACCGAAATGTTGCCGTTCAGTATTATAAGTTCACTCATGTTACATGAGAAATCGTTTGATTTATCCATTGGGCTCCAGTCATGATACCGGATACCAATACTGTTGCCGTCCAGGTTTGGCACTATCTGCTGAGGCTCAAGTGTCGTACCGTTAAAATCATATTTTACGATATAATCATTACCGCTCCCGACAAGACTCACTGATGAATTGGGAGTATAATAGTCTTCAAGAACGGGTGTTTTTCCGTTTTCTGCGGTAAAGTAGTAATGACAGTAAAAGTTTGATACCGGTTCCGTACCGATATTTTCGATATAGACACGCGGCCGGGATAATTGATTGTGCCCTACCCCCTCTTCGCGGGAAAATACTCTTACTGAAATCTCCGAAAATGTTGCCTGGGTCAGCAATAGCGTTATGAGAAACGCCGCTGTTTTGCGTTTGTACATGTCATGCCTCCCTGAGAATTAGCTGTCAATTCTCATTTTTCAATGAACAGATGTATATGACAATTTATTTAATTTACTTTTAGGTAATATATGTATGAGGGGGGTATTGTCAAGTTTTTTGTTTGTTTTTTTGTATTTGTAGTTTTCCAGGACAGTTGTGCAGTGTGCAGTGGATAGTGGATAGTGAATTAATCCCGAATCGGAAAGATGAAAATTAATAACAATAATTTATGTTTATCAAAAGGTAATCTTAAACTGCAATCAGACTTCATGCGTGATCCGATGTAAAACCGGGATTTGAAAATTTTAGCCTTTACTGATATCAAAAACTTCTGGTGAACCGGCAATACGGGTCTTTGGTAAATTGAGAAAGGCAGTGATCAGTAAGTAGTGTGAAGGGTGGAAATGGATTATTTCTTATTGATTTCTGTAAACCAGAGCTATTCACAGGTTACCACACGCCCACAATATCAATTTATTGATCTATTCCTGTTTCGAATTTCGGTTTTCTGATTTCGAATTTTTAATTCTATCGCGGGTGTGTTGCAAATACAATTCTAAACGTTATTATAGTCAACGTAATAAATTTTGATTCTTAAAACCATATTTTTTGGCCTGAAAACAGGTGTTTAAGGCAAAAAACAGTGACTTTTTTAGCCTTAGTATCTTTAACAACAAGCACTTACCTCACTCCGACCCGAAATACCGTTTCCATCAGTCCTCTCCAAAATGTATCTTGATTTATATTCATCAATTTAAATAAAAACTTTTAAATTTTATCAGGATACCCTAATTATGAACAAAAACAGCTTTTTTTACATTCAGTCCATTTTATTATTCATCATTGTGTGCTTTTTTAATACAACAAATGCACAAACCAGAAGCCGGGCACCTGGAGCACTGCCGCCATCAACACCAAAGGCTGTTTTTGCTGACGGCTCTTTCGAAAACGGAATGGATAAATGGAGCTTCTGGCAGAACTCACCAAAACTGGGCAGTTACGCAATAACAGACCATAAACCTCACAGCGGTAAAAAATGCATTAAACTTACCATAAATAATGTCGCGAGTGAAATCTGGCACGTGCAGCTTCAACAGCGTAATTTCCAAATTAAAAAAAATGTTATCTACCGCTTGAGCTACTGGGCAAGAGGTGAAAACAACGCGGGCACTCTTGAAGTCGTCTTTGTAAAAGGCTCCCCTCCCTGGTCTTACTACAGCGGTTTTAAATCAAGGGTTACAGATAAGTGGGAAAAGTATGAAATGCTCTTTACCGCGCCTCTGACTACAACAGATATCCAGTTAGCTTTTCAATGCGCCCACCATAAAGGCGATTACTTTATTGATGATATCAGTTTTGTTGCTGAAGATACAATGTCACTTGAAGAGATGCCAAAAAACTGGTACCAAAATGCAGAAAAAAGAATTGATCAAATACGTAAAGGTGATTTTTGTATAAAAGCTGTTGACAAAAACGGCAATCCTTGTAAAGGCCCGATCTCAGTCAAACTTTTAAAACACAGTTTTGACTGGGGTACCTGCCTGGCATTTCTCGGAGGAGATCATGAAAAAAAGTATAAAGAAACAGCATTGAAACATTTCAACTGCGGTGTGTTCGAAAATGCCCTGAAATGGGAAGAGTTCGAGCGGGAAGAAGGAAAACCAGCTTTCGCAGATGTAGACAGGTACATTAAATGGTCGGAAAAGAACAACTTTCCGATAAGAGGACATACGCTTGTATGGGGCACCGAAAACTATGGCTTCGATAGACACTGGGCACGTCTTAAAAACGATAGCATGTTCACTGAATCCATAAAATCACGCATCACACGTGATCTGAAAAGATATAAAGGGAAAATCGCTGAATACGATGTATGGAACGAACCAGTTCATGAACCATCAATATTCAATAGATTAGGCAATGATATCCTGGACTCAGCTTTTGTTTGGGCTAACAGGGCAGATCCTGATGCCAAACTTTACATAAATGAATATTCAATAATCAGTGGTACTGATGCCAAACCTTACAGAGATCTTGTAGAAAAATTAATGAAAAAAAACATCCCTTTACATGGAATCGGGATTCAGGGACATTTCAGCACCCGAATCGATCCTTTGGACATTGGCGCAAAACTTTCCTATATGGCTCAAACCGGTTTGCCTTTAAAAATAACCGAATTTGATATGGACGTAAACGCACTCGGCCTCTCCGAAAAAGAGATGGCATCGGAGTACGCAAAAATGATGAGAACCGCGTTTTCTCATCCTGCAGTAACCGGTTTTCTGTTTTGGGGTTTCTGGGACAATCGCCACTGGAGACCTGGTGCCGGACTGTATGATAAAGATTTCAAACCCAAAGCTGCTGCAGACAGCGTGTATAACCTGATTCATAAAGTATGGACAACTTCAGATACTCTTGAACCAGATTCCACCGGTAAAATTGAATTCAGGGGGTTTTTCGGAGAATATGCTTTTACTGTTAAGGACTCCCCCAAAAGCCAAAAAACTGTTAAGGTAAACTTTTCGGAAAACAGCAAAAAGGAAAAGGTTTTAAATTTCCAATGAAAAAGATATCGAGAGATTTTTTATATTGAACAAACTTCCTGATTTCAGTTTTTCTGACGCGGATGAAAACTTCGGTGAACCTCTTTAAGATACTCACGGTCTACATGAGTATATATCTCTGTAGTTACAATATTTGCATGTCCAAGCATTTCCTGAACAATTCTTAAATCCGCTCCACCTTCAAGAAGATGTGTAGCAAAAGAGTGGCGAAAAGTATGTGGTGAAACTGTTTTTTTTATGGAAGCCTTTCTGACATAAGAATCTATGATCCTCCAGACACTCATACGGGAAAGCGGTTTCCCCCGCATATTTAGAAAAACAGTACTGTCTGAATTGCAGTTTGCAAAAAAAGGCCTTTCCACCTGATTATACTCTTCAATCCATTTTAAAGCGACTTTTCCAATTGGAACTATACGTTCTTTTGACCCTTTACCATATATTCTCACTAGTTCTTCTTTAAATAGAATCTGCTCTTGTGTAAACGATACCAGTTCAGAAACCCGCATACCGGTAGCATAAAGAGTTTCTATCATTGCACGGTCGCGTACTCCCCCGCGTTTGTCTACATCAATTGCATTCAATATTCTCACTATTTCTTCAACAGAAAGAACTGAGGGCAGATATCTGGAAGCCCTTGGAGTTTCCAGCAACTCTGTAGGGTCACTTTGGATTTCACCTTCAGATGCAATAAAAGCAAAATAGCTTCTTAATGAAGAGATTGATCTTTGGATTGAAGTAACTGCAAAACCGGTTTCAAAAAGTACTCTTACGTATTTCGAGAGGAGATCTGGTGTAGCTGAAGCCATGGAATCAACTCTGTGCTGATTAAGGAAAGATGCAAGTCGCTCAAGATCGTATCTGTAAGCTTCAGTGGTATTTTCACTGAGTGTACGTTCCAGGCGTAAATATGCCAGAAAAGTATCAATAAGAGGTATTGTTGTCATCTGTTAAATACGGGTTTGTCTTTTTTTCTCTGCCAATTGTCGTACGACCGCCATGCCCAGAACAAACAACAGTTTCATCTGGCAGGACAATTATTTTTTCTTTGATACCATTTATGAGCTTCTGTCCATCACCGCCCAAAAGATCGCTTCTTCCAATTGATCCGGCAAACAGTATATCCCCGCAAAAAAGGTATTTGTCTATCTTTATCGCACACCCACCCGGACTGTGTCCAGGTACAAGCATAATATCAACATCAAAACTGCCTATTCTCATTTTACCTTCAACCATATCCTGTGTTGGGCCGGTGTAAGTATATGACAACCCTATCATGAAAGAGCCGTTAAACTGTGGATTTTCCAGCATGATTTTTTCATCCGGATGTATGTATACAGGTATTTGAGCATACTTCTGTTTTATTTCATCAATACCAAGTATATGATCGAAATGAGCATGTGTCAGAACGATCGCTTCCGGAACAAGTTTACTGTTATCAATTTCTTTCAGAACAGCTTCACATCCCGATGAAGGATCAAGAATAATGCAGTTACCGTTTTCATCATGTACAAGATATGTATTTGTCGATAACGGACCGAGAACAAATTTCTTTACCCAAAGTTTCATTTAAACTCCGTATTCATGACAACTTAAAAAAGTGGCTCTTCAAATTCTCCTACGAAAATTACTTCTGGTTCAAGGACAATACCATACTCATTAAAAACAGTTTTCTGAACCTTTACAATAATTTCTCGTACATCATTAGCAGTTCCATTACCCCGGTTTATTATAAAATTTGCGTGCTTTTGAGATATTTCCACATCACCAATCCTGAATCCTTTCAGACCACACTTTTCTATCAGTGCGCCAGCATAATTCCCATCAGGCCTCTTAAAAACACTTCCACAATTTGGGTATTGAAGAGGCTGCTTAATATTTCTTTTTCTGATTATATCTGCACGAACTTTTTCCAGCTCCTGGGCAGACAAATCCTGTTTCAATTCCAATCTGGCACTTAGAATTACCTTATTGGAATTTTGAAATATACTTTTTCTGTATCCAAAATTTATATCAACATTTTCAATTTCATCAATTTTTGATACAGAACAATCATAAAAACGTACTGATTTTATCGAATCTGAAATAGTAGTATTAAATGCACCTGCATTCATTAATACGGCTCCACCAACAGAACCTGGTATACCAGACAGTTCCTCAAGACCTGTAAGTCCCCTTTTTACAGCCTGATTACAGATAAGATTCAGTTGTGAACCACCAAGTACATTAGCGCATTTATTATTCCATATAATATTACAAAAATTAATTGAAAGATTTACCACCAAACCATCCCAACCCTGATCGCTTATCAGTACATTGGAACCTTTACCCATTATAAATACCGGCAAATCTTTATCTTTTGCCCAATTTAAACAATAGATTATCTCATTTTCTTTTGATGGTTCGGAGTAATATTTTGCCGTACCTCCAATTTTAAAACTGTTTTTTTCTTTTAATGATACAGTTTTTTTTATTATCATAATAGAGCAAAAGGATATTACGGGTTAAAAAAAAAGCCTGCACATAAATATGGCAGGCTTATCATAATGGCGGACCGGACGAGACTTGAACTCGCGGCCTCTGGCTTGACAGGCCAGCGTTCTAACCAACTGAACTACCGGTCCCGAATTATGGAGGTAATACCTCACAAACTCTGGGCGTTGTAGGATTCGAACCTACGACCACCTGCTTGTAAGGCAGGCACTCTATACCAACTGAGCTAAACGCCCTTTTTCTGCTTTGATTCTTTATTCTCTTTACTATCATTAATGATGGCAAAAGGAATCAAAATGCAGTAAACTCCAACAAGAATAAGAGGTGCTACAGTAAGACCTAATGGATTTTCTACAGGTTTTTGTGCCAAAAGAAAATAACCTATTACCAGTAACAGTATACTTATTCCTAATATTTTCTTAGTTTTTGATAAAAACAAGTTTTTCATTTTATCTCCAAAAGAGTTCTATAAATTAGTTAAAGCCACTCAATATGTCAAATTAAAGATTTAGTGTAGATGAAATTTCTTCGAAGTCCGAGCTGTTTTTGTCTTTAAAGGCAATCAATCTCAAACGGGTCATTCTCAGAGCTTCATTAAACAGAACTGCCAGATTCTTCATCTCGTCTCCCCTACGTAACTGAATCTGATCTGTATAATTGCCATCGATAATATTATGACAGACTTTCTCAAACCTATAAACCGGCCCTGCTACTTTATGAGAAAAAAAGATGGTCAATAATACAACCTGAATAATTACAAGCATTACACCAATACCAAAAACCCACAAAAGGGAGTTTAATAAATTTCTTCTGAACTCTTTATTACTTGAAAAAGAACGTAAATAATCCTTTATTCCTAAAATAGCAGATTCATACTGCATAACTGTAGGTTGAGATTGATCCTGCAATTCAAGAGCGATCCTGTTTTCTATATCATTTTTGATAATTCGTGTAGATGTCTTAATAATTGCATGTGACGCAAAATACAGAGTAAAAAGCATGAATATCAGCAAAACCAGCATCGGTATCAAGAATGTGATCATATACCGACCCTGAAATTTCTTGTCTATAAAAAAATGTTTTCGTGTAAAAGCAGAATCTTTCTGAGCCACACTAAACTCCTTTTTCTTTTGAAGGATATTCTATTCTTGAATGGAATATACCTTGTAAAACAGGCATAAAACCCTCAACAATTTCATCCAGGTCACGAAGAGTAAGATTACTTTGATCAAGTTGTGATGAAAGAAACTTGTCTTTTATAATCTTTTTAACCAGTTCACGTAAAAGTTTAGGAGAACTTGTGCCGAGGCTCCTTGAAGCTGCTTCAACAGAATCTGCAAGCATTATAATTGCAGTTTCACGTGTCTGCGGTTCAGGGCCAGGATAACAAAAATCCTGCTCCTTTACCTGCTTATGCGGATCCTGCTCAAGTGCTTTTTCATAAAAAAACGAAACAGAAGTAGTTCCATGATGCTGCATTATTACATCCTGAATTACTTTCGGGAGTTTATACTTTTTAGCCAACTCTACACCGTCTTTGACATGAGAGCAAATGATCAAGGCACTCATTGATGGTGATAATTTATTATGACGATTCCTATCTATCGTTAAACAGTTTTCTACAAAATAATCCGACTTTTCTATTTTACCTATATCATGATAATATGCTGCCACCCGTGCAAGCAAGGGGTTTGCTCCAATCCTCTGTGCAGCAGATTCAGCTAAATTCCCAACCAGTACACTGTGATTGTACGTACCGGCAGCTTCTATTGATAAACGTTTTAAAATAGGATGATTCATGTCGGACAGCTCTACAAGAGTCATGTCTGTAGTTATATCAAACAGTCGTTCGAAAATCGGGGTAAACATCATTGCAAGAAAGATTGCCACTATCACACTGATAAGTGTAAGACCAAAATTAAGAAACATGGTCAAAACCGACAGCTTAAATCCTATTAAATGCCATAATGAAATAATGATAACAAATATCAATACAACAGGAGGTATTATCTTGAAAAAATGCCATCTGTATCTTATGTTCCGTGCAAGAAAACAGGATATGGTACCACCAAGAAACGAATAAATGAAAAAGAAGTGATTAAACCCCATTACAATGCCATAAAATATGCTTACAAACAGAGTCATCATGAAACCCAATTCCAGGTTGAATAGAATAGCAGTCAACACAGAACCGGTTATTACAGGAACAATATACTCTGGAACAAGCATACTCAATTCTGTTGGACCTTCAAATAACCGTGGTGTAATAAAAATACCAACCCTTATTATCATAACCTGAATTACCAGCACCAGTGCCAGAGCAATCAGATGCACATTGCTTTTCAGTAACCTGGAATTAAATTTTCTTATATAAAAAGCAGCAAAAAGAAGTGGTAACAATCCCAACAAAAGCCTTCCTGCATTTCCAGCCTTGATCTTCCTTTTTTCCTGAATGTTAACCATACGATCCATGGCGATTCTTAAAGAATGCAGTTTCTGGATAATTTCAGATGTAACTTCCTGATGTTTTCTAACGATTTCTGTATCTTTTATTACCTTGCCGCTTATTTCAAGAACACTTTGTGATGCCTTTTGCCTTCTTTGCATCGTGGCAGCACCGTTTACCTTTACATTAGGCCGGATATACACAAACAGGATCTCATATATTGTATTCAATGCCTCATCATCAAATTTCCTTTCCTCCCTTAAGTCTTTAATTGCATTTTCCAGTGCAATTTCCTTTACAGGAAGCTCATAATGACGTACTGTTACCTCCATGGAATCCCTGCGCAAAGACACAAACTGCCTGTCGTAAAAAAGATGCTGATCAAAAGAGGTGTTGTAAATTGCTTTAAGTTCATTCAGTCTTTCCAGAGTTGGAACCAGCAAAACTGCAGAAATCCCCTTATCAAGTATTTCGCCGGCTTGAAATATTGCGTCATCGACAAGATAAGGCCTTTTTTTAATTGCTTTAATTGAATTTTCAGATAATTCTCTGGAAAGGTTAAGATTTATAACTTCTTTTACAGAATCCGGAGTATCATTATTAATTGTTTTCTGAACATTATTTCTGACTTCAAGTAACTTATTGTGGACATTTTTTCGTATTTCAGGATCGTAATCAAGAACGAGAAGAACCTGTTCCATTGCTTTTTTTCGCTCTTTTTCCAGTTCTTCAGCGGATCTGATAATATCAAATGTAAATGGGGCTATAATTGTCTCTTTTGATGCTTCACCAAGTTTTGGCAGATCAAAAGTTTGAACTGTAGTTGTATAAGGAAAAAGCAGTATTATGAATAATATTGTACTGCAAAGAATATAAAATGGCGGTGAAAGAAACCGTGGAATCCGAAGATGTATTCTTTTTCCAATTCGAACCACCTTTATTGATCTGGTATCTCTTCGAGTATTGCGGGAATTTTTGGCCATTTGATAACCGCTCTTATATCCTCTCTATTTTTTACTTATATACGGAAGATCATATATATATGCGATATATTTCCAATATTTCTGAAGTGAAATAACAATTGAAATATATATATGCATCACCTGAATATGTTCAAAAACAGATCAGACTTATTAAAAAACAGGCTCACAACCGAACACGGTCGGAGCCTTAATATTAAACTTTTTTTAAAATATCCGATATATAACTGATTTTATTGAATCGATGCACAGATATTTAAATCCCATTTTTTGATTCAAACAGGATGAACAATTACTCATTCAAATCTTCCTCAAACTCTTCCTGCTCCTCTTCTGGTAACTGTTCCTGTGCTTCCGTAGCTTGCTCTTCAACATTTCCCATATCAGAATTTTCACTACCACCATTTTGAGCTTCTAATGATTTACGCTCCATTCGAAGATCTGAAAGTTTTTTTTCTGCACTTACAGCCGCTTCTTTGGCTTCCTGAAGCTTTGTACTTTCTTCTTCACTAATTTTGGGTGAACAACCAATAATCCCCCCGGATAGAAACATGGTACCAATTATGATGGCATAAGTAAGTTTTAAAAATTTATTCATCGAAACCTCCTGTTATATTTTAACCGAACAGGCTATTCGGTTATAGGTTATAGTATAATAGTTTCTAATTAAAGATGAGTCAAGGAAAACTGATTTTTTATATCTTTTCTTTTTCTCCATCCTTCAGGTACTCTTTTTTAATTTCAATTCCAAGCTCATTTATTTGAGTTTCCGATACTGTATCGGGCGCATTATCCATCAAGGATATACCAGCTGTTGTTTTGGGAAATGCTATAGTGTCTCTGATACTTTCCAAACCAAGCATCAACATCACTATTCTGTCCAGTCCAAATGCAATTCCCCCATGAGGAGGAGCACCATAAGTTAAAGCATTCAATAAGAAGCTGAATTTTCGTTCAGCTTCTTTCTGGCTGATTCCCAAAAGCTTGAATACAGATTGTTGCAATTCTTTCTGATGGATACGAATACTCCCACCACCCAGTTCAAAACCGTTCAAAACAAGATCATATGCCCTGGAACGAACCTTATGAAAATCACCAGTTTCCAGTAATGGTATGTCTTCCTGTACCGGAGAAGTAAACGGATGGTGAACAGCGGCATACTTTTGTTCCTGTTCACTGAACTCAAACATGGGAAATTCATTTATCCACAGGAACTTATAATCATCATTTGAAGTTAATTGTCTCATTCTGCCCAACTCAAGACGCAACTGACCCAAAGAAGTAAAACAGGTTTTCTCAGCCGCAGCAATTATAAAAATCATATCACCTTTTTGAGCTTCAGTTTTTTCAATCAGAGTGTCCATTTCTGTTTTTGAAAGAAATTTTACAGCAGGCCCTTCTACCCCATTTTCTGCCAGCCTGAGCCAAACCAGACCCTTTGCGCCAAAAATTGAAACAAATGAAGTTAATTTATCGATATTTTTCCTTGTTAAATCTGCAAAACCAGTTGCTGCAATTGCAGCTATATTCCCGTTTTCTCCTATAATAGACTTGAAAACTTTAAACTCAGTTGTTTTAAAAATATCTGTTACATCATGAATCGGTAATCCAAAACGCAAATCCGGCTTGTCGGTACCATAAGTTCTGAAAGCGTTTTTGAAACTCATTCGAGGAAATGGCGTTTTGATTTCTAAATCCAGACATTTTTTAAAAACAATTTTTATCATATCTTCGAATATTGAATAAATATCATTTTCATCAATAAAAGACAACTCTGCATCAATCTGTGTAAATTCCGGCTGTCTGTCAGCACGCAGATCTTCATCTCTGAAACATCTTGCAATCTGAAAATATCGCTCAAAACCTGCTATCATCAATATTTGTTTGTACGTTTGAGGTGATTGCGGTAATGCGTAAAATTTACCTTTATTAATACGGCTGGGGACAAGAAAATCGCGTGCACCTTCAGGAGTACTTTTCATTAAAATAGGAGTTTCAATTTCTGTGAACCCTTTATTCCACAAATATTTACGGACCTCGGCAACAACCTTATGCCGAAATATAATATTATACTGAAGACCAGGTCTACGAAGATCAAGATAACGATACCGGTAACGCAGTTCTTCAGATTCAGAAGCATCCGGATCATTAATATGAAGTGGTGGTGTTTGTGCTGTATTCAGAATCATTAATTTCGAAGCGTATACTTCAATACTTCCGGTTGCCATTTTCGGATTAACCATATTATCAGGACGCCTTCTGACAACACCAGTTATTGAAACAACGTATTCATGCCTGAGTTTAACTGCATCATCAGTCGCATTTTCTTCCGATTCAGGACTAAAAACCACCTGTGTAATTCCAGCTCTGTCTCTTAAATCGATAAAAATAATTCCACCATGATTACGCCAATTGTGTACCCATCCATTAAGTACAACGGTATTACCTTCGTTTTCGGCAGTCAGTTCTCCACATGTGTGTGTTCTTTTCCATATCAATTCTTGTTTCATATATACCTTTAACTACTGAAACTTCTCTTAAAAAAAAAGAAATAAGTATTTAAAAATAACACCTGCCTGATCAAGGTTAAAGTATCGCATAGAAAGTTTCAGGATTAAGTGATAATGAAGAAAAATTATACCTGTATGCTGACAATGTACTATTTTGATAAAATATATTAACTTCAAAGTTATACTACATACTAATTAATTATGACTACTTCATACGACCCACTCAAAGAAACGACTGAAACACCCCTGGCAACTAATGAACAGCTTCTAAAACCGGGCGATCGTCTCGGGCATTGCAGAGTAACCGAGCTTATTGCTGCCGGCGGCATGGCAAACGTGTATAAAGTGTGGCACGAACAACTGGAAGTAGTCAGGGCTGTTAAAATCCTCAAACCTGGATTTAATGAAGAAACACGTGGACGACTAGAGACTGAAGCTAAAATAAGTGCGAATCTTCGTTATATTAATATTGTTGAAATTTATGGGATGGGTTACTGGAATCAGATCCCTTATATAGAGATGGAATTTGTTGATGGCCCATCACTTAAAGATATGCTTGAATCAAATATTCGCCTTCCAGTCGAACTGGCCATTTCAATAATTCATTATGTATGCAAAGCTCTTCAATTTGCTCATAACCAGGATATGACACTTTATGGGAAAATATATGATGGATTGATCCATAGAGATATTAAACCAGCCAACATTCTGATCAGTTCTCAGGGAGTAATAAAACTGGCCGATTTTGGAATAGCACGTCCCAGCGAAGTCAGCATGCATACCGTCGGTTCAAAAGTAATGGGAACTTTCGCATACCTTAGTCCCGAGCAACTCAATGGAGAAAAACTCGACCAGCGATCCGATATCTATTCTCTTGGAGCAGTTTTATATGAAATGGTTACAGGCTGCAAAGCATTTCCACAAAAATTACTTGCAGAACTTGTTCAAAAAAAAGCAAAAGGTCACTATGTTCCGCTTGAAATGACAGGTATCAAATTTCCAAAAGGTTTTTGTTCTGCTGTGGGAAAATGCCTTTCATTAGACAGAAACAAGAGATACACAGATGCAAGTGAATTTGATCATGATCTAATGATAATTTACAAACGACTTACAAAAAAGCCGGCTGAAGAGGTGATTCAAGCGTATCTTAATCACCCGGATGTCATGAAACCAATAGAATTCCGTAGTTTTCGTCTGAAAAAAATTACTAAATCCTTCTTTAAAATTTCATTAACAGTCTTTATTATCTGGCTTTTGGGTAATTTCATTTTCAAAACTGTTATATTTCACTATCTGGAGAGATCAGATTCCCGAAAAGCCGCAGGTATCACAAAATTTGATTCCGATTCTGTTGATAACAGGCCCGATAGTTCATTGGCAACACCCCGGCAAAGTGAACCAACGAAAATAAACCCTTTTGATAAAGCAATGAAAGCGTTTACAGAATCCGACTATCTAACAGCAGCATTACTTTTTGAAAAACTGTCAGCAAACCAGCTTACACCAAAACAACAAAAACTTCGAAATATTAAATTAATTCAGTCTTATCTTAAACTTAATCGTCTCAAAAAAGCAGTCTCAATAGCTGAATCAGAAGCTGGAACCGATGCTCTGTTTTTTTTATTAAAAGGCGAAACATATTATAAATCTGGCAGATATGATGATGCACTTACAGCTCTAAAACAGGCTTACACCGCAAGGACAGTTCAAAAGGGTACACTTAAGAAAGTTTCATTACTGGAAGCTCGCATAAGTGAAGTTCTTTATACCATGAAACCAAACAGGGATAATAAACAGATATGTCATGATGCCTGGAACTCATTTCTCGAAAAGTACTGTTCAGAACCAAATAAATCTACAGAATGCAAAGAAGCACAAGAAAAAGTTTCTACCTATTTTTATTAACTGTAATCAAATTGATACAGGAATCATACTGGACAGCTCCTGTTTTAAATACACAAATTATTTCTTGTTCGATATTGGTAGGAATTTCGCTGATGGAATTAATTAATTTTTATAAACAGATAGTTAATTGTAAAAATGTTTTTTACAACGAGCCAAGAGCTACAAAGACCATACCGGAATGCAGCCAAAACAAAATAAGCCGTTATTATTTCAGGTAAAAAGCCAATAAACATTCAGGTAATAACTGTTTTCAGTTTTTGCTCGTCACTGTTTTTGCTTATTCTTTTTTTTGCATAGGCTTTATTATAGACACAAACTATTTTGAGTTTTATTCTATCGGATTAATAATCTCATCTTCCAATGTACCCTGTCACCTACGGAGAAAAAATAATGAAAACACAAAGAATCTTGTTAGTGGATGATGAGGAAGCCACATTATTTGGATACACTCGATACCTTACCAAAGGCGGCTATTCTATTGAGACTGCTACATGCCTCAAGGATGCCAAATCCCTGATCTCTTCTGAACATTTCGATGCAATTCTACTTGACCTGAAGCTTCCGGATGGAAATGCAATTGACTGGATTTCCGAACTGCACAATACACATGAAAACCTTGCAATTATCGTTATAACAGGAATCAGCGATATTCCTACTGCTGTAAAAGCAATGAAATATGGTGCATATAATTTTCTTACCAAACCTGTTAACATGGACGATCTGGTGATAAGTCTCAAGAAAAGTCTTGAAGTAGAGGAATTACGAAAAAGGGATTCCATTTATCAACGTTTGGCACCACAGAAAGTAGAACCATTTTTCGGCAACAGCCCAAATATTGAAAAAGTCATTCAATATGCCAATGTCGCGGCAATGAATAATACCGTTGTGCTGCTTCATGGCGAAACCGGAACAGGAAAAGGGATATTGGCCAGATGGATTCATGACCATAGTTCAAGGAAAAATGAGGCTTTTGTGGAAGTAAATTGCTCCAGCCTCAAGGGTGAACTCCTCCGAAGTGAACTTTTCGGCCATGCAAAAGGTGCTTTTACTTCAGCAATAAAAGACAGGTCTGGTCTTATAGAAGTTGTTGATGGCGGGACTCTTTTTCTTGATGAAATTGGAGATATGGATCTGGAAGTCCAGGCACAATTACTAAAAACCATTGAAGAAAAATCCTATAGAAGAATTGGAGAAAACAAACTTCGCACAAGTGATTTTCGCCTGATTTGCGCAACTAATCGCAATCTGACTGAAGCGTCCATGAACGGATCTTTCAGAAAAGACCTTTATTACCGCATTTGCATTTTTCCAATCCATCTTCCTCCATTGAGAGAAAGAATAGACGATATGCCAGGGCTTATCAAAAACATTTTAACCAGTTTTGGATATGACAAATTTCCTCTCAACAAAAAAGTAACTGACATTCTTCTGGAATACCCATGGCCAGGTAATATCAGAGAACTTCGCAATATGCTTGAAAGAGCCCTTCTATTATCTGGAGGTGATCAGTTATCTGTTTCACATTTTCCTGGTCTTGACAAACCGATACAATTCAGTGAACAAAATGCAACAGAAATCTGGAATCTTGAAGAAATTGAACGTAATCACATCCTTGATGCTCTCAAACATTTTGGAGGCGATAAATACGAAACAAGCAGTGCCCTGGGAATTTCTCTTTCATCTCTATATCGAAAACTCGATAAAATACAGCAACAACAAACTCCAGCTTAAATAGCATATCCAGGTAAAAAGATTTGTTTGCGGAGAAGTCAGGAAACATTAACTCACGAAATTTGCAAAAACAAATCAATACCTTTTTATATATCTTGATCCGGTAACTCTGTTATATGAAATCTGTTTTTGCTTCCCACTTTGAAAATCCTTTCTCAATTTGGGAACAACGCTTTTCTTGTAATAATCAGATCGGTGCTTGTTTAAAAGCTGAATATGCAATTTTATCTATTTTGATGTTAAAATTTAAACGTTTTAAAATTCTTCATAATCTTTAGTTCTCCAAAAATATATTAATTTGTTTCAAATACAAACCTGTCCATGATAAATCAGTATAGCATCACTTCTGGCATTATTAGTAACACGCAAAAAGTTGAAAACTGTCGGTTTGATTTCACTTTAGTCATTTTTACCCAGGCCAAAAATGTGTCTGCCTTTTGTAGATGTTATTTATGGAGTTCAAAACATAAGTGCAGATACCTGCTTTGAACACTTTTTGAACCAAGTATTTCCAGTAAATTTTAATGGCATAATTTTTGATTTTATTTTCTTCATTAAACTCAATTTCTAAATAATAAATTACCAAACAACCAATAAAAGATTGGGGAATTATTCATGAATAATGAAAGATACCTTGATTTCCTGAAATTTGCACTTTATAGAATAATCGAAACGGCAACACTTTACGAAAACCAGGCAAAAAAATGCAAAAATTCAAAAAACAAAATGTTTCTATATTTCCTTGCAGGGAAAAAGAGAGTACAACATGTAGTACTTGAAATGATTGCAATCAACAAAAAAAGTAAATCAATGTCTTTAATTGACTATGAAAAAATCAGATCATCACATTCAAACAACAAGGTATGCCTTTCAGAACTATCTTCAAACCAGATCCTTTCTTATGCCCATGAAAGAGCACAAAAAGACTTGAATCTCTATCTCAGTCTTGCAACACTGGAAGAAGACTTAAATACAAAAAAATTGCTTATATCCCTTTCAAAACTAACAAAAGATTTTATACAGGACATTACTGCTGGATATCCTAATTTTTCTGCTGATTGTAAAATCCAAAATTCACCGGATATAAAAACAAGAAACAGAATTCATGTCGGTGTAGCTGGTTAAGCCATGTCAGAATGCATTACAAATCGAAACAATTTGCATTCAGTTTTCAGGAAAGCTGGCTGATTTTTTCTCTTTTCCTTTTTTTGTCATTTGAACAATATTTTTTTTCAAACAAAATTGCATCAGGGTTTCATGCCGATTCTATACTATTAAGCATATGTGCTGTAATCTTTTTTACAATTTCTTTACTGCTGCACGAACTGGGACACCTTATAGCTGCAAAAAAACTAAACCTGTTTTCATTAAAATGCTATTTTTTTCCTTATGGATCTGTCTATCCTGAAAGATTTTTTGATAATTTTGATCTAAAAACGATCTTGTTTGCATTTGCAGGACCGTTTGCCAGTGGACTTTGTGCATTTTTGTGGCATATTGCTTATAAAGCCAGCGTGTACTTCCATATTCCTTATGAAATTCCTGCATTATTTGAAAGCATGGTTACTATAAATATTTTGATTTTTGCAATCAACCTGTTGCCGATTTATCCACTGGATGGCAGCATAGCAATAAGGGCAGCCCTGATAACGAGTACCGGCAACAAGACATTTGCCTTTAAATCGGTTGTTTTTTGCGGAGCTTTTTTTTCTGTACTTATAACATTTACAGGAGTTTATTCAATCTGTAAAGGTACATTCATTCCTGGTTTATGGTTTATATTTACAGGAATACTCATTTATGAAGGTTCGAAAACTGTTGACAATAAAAAACAGTTTCGCAATATGATGAAAGGTGAAAAAGTCCATGAATATATGAGAAAAAACCCTATTACCGTACAGGCCAGTCTGAACCTTGCAGAATTTGCCTTTGAATATATTCATCGTTACCAGACAGATTTTTTCCCTGTCATGACTAATTCATGCCTCATTGGCTCAATATCATCCCAAAGTGTAAAAAAGGTACCATTAAAACTCTGGCAACACCTTCATGTCAAAGATTTTACAGAATTACTAAGCGAAGAAAATTCTGTAACTCCGGCATCTGATGTTATTGATGCGCTTACCATTATGTGCAAATATTCGCGGACACGTATTCTTGTTGTAAATAGCGGAATCCTTGAAGGTTTACTTTCATTAAAGGACCTGGTCAAATACTTTCCTGTAAAAGATTTCTGAACTACTCTCCAAACCTGCTTTTGAGTTTAATGGATTATAACTCCTCAATTATGCTTTTTGCAGCAATTTTTCCAGCACCCATTGCAAGAATGACAGTTGCAGCTCCGGTAACTATATCGCCACCTGCATAAACTTTTTTCATTGAAGTCTTTCCATTACTTTCATCAGCTTCAATAGTTCCCCATTTCGAAACTTTCAGTTGGGGAGTACTTGAAGGTATTAATGGATTGGGTTTGTTTCCGATTGCAATTATTACAACATCACAATCAAGATCGAATTCACTGCCCGCTACCGGTTTTGGAGATCTTCTTCCAGAATTATCCGGTTCTCCCAGTTCCATTTTGATACATTTGATATTCTGAACAAAACCATCTTCATTACCTTCTATTTCCACAGGATTACACAGCAAATGGAACTCAATTCCTTCCTCTTTTGCATGATGAACTTCTGCTTTCCGCGCAGGCATTTCTGTTTCGCTTCGTCTGTATACAATCATCGATTTTTCTGCACCAAGCCTTAATGCAGTACGTGCAGAATCCATTGCAACATTTCCACCACCAACAGTAACTACGCGCTTACCTTTCATAATCGGTGTATGTGCGTTATTCTGAAATGCTTTCATGAGATTACTTCTTGTTAAATACTCATTAGCTGAATATACACCAATTAGATTTTCACCCTTTATATTCATAAAAGAGGGCAACCCGGCTCCTGATCCAACAAATACGGCACAAAACCCCTCTTCGTTTAACAGGTCATCAATTGTTGCAGTTTTCCCGACAATGAAGTTTTTTTCGATCCTGACACCAAGTTTTTCCAGATAATTGATTTCCTGACGTACAATCTGTTTGGGGAGACGGAATTCCGGTATACCATAAACAAGAACACCACCCGGTTCATGAAGAGCCTCAAAGATTGTTACATCAAAACCATCTTTAACCAATTCACCTGCACAAGTAAGCCCGGCAGGCCCCGATCCTATAACTGCTACTTTTTTCCCATTAGGCAGTTTTTTTTTCGGAATGGTTACTTCCCCATGCTGTCTTTCCCAATCCGCAGCAAAACGTTCCAGATTACCAACAGCAACCGGATCACCTTTCTTACCCAGAATACATTTACTTTCACATTGTTCTTCCTGTGGACAAACACGTCCGCATATTGCAGGCAGGGCATTTGTTTCTTTAAGTTTTTGTGCAGCTTCTGCAAACTTTCCCTCTGCTATAAGCCCTATAAATTCCGGGATTTTTACATTCACCGGACACCCTTGAACACAGAGAGGTTTTTTACACTTCAAGCATCGTTGAGCTTCAGCAACAGCTTCCTCTTCTGAATAACCAAAAGGTACCTCGTTGAAATTACCGCTTCGTTCAGAAGGATCCTGCTCACGCATGGGAATACGCTGAAAACGTTTTTCTGTAGTGTTCTGTGAAGTATTCATTATCTGACACCTTCCATTTTGCATACATGGCTTTTCTGAGCTTTTGATTCAAAAGCACGATAACTGTTAAGCCTCTTTATCATTTCATCCCAATCGATACCGGAAGCATCAAATTCCGGTCCGTCGACACATGCGAATCTGGTTTTGCCGCCCACTGTTACCCGACAACCACCGCACATACCAGTACCATCAATCATAATGGGGTTAAGTGAGGCATATGTTGTAATTCCAGCCTTTACAGTTAATGAAGTTGTCACTTTCATCATAATAACCGGACCGATGACGAATGCAGTATCGAAATGCTCTCCCCTGTTCTGAAGATCATTAAAGACATCCGAAACAAAACCTTTAGCCCCCATAGAACCATCATCAGTTGTAACCAGAACCCTGTCTGATTTCTCCAGCATCTCATCATGAAGTATCAGCAATTCCTTTGTTCTTGAACCTATAATGGTTGTAATCTCATTTCCAGCATTCTTCAATGCACATACGATAGGATACAATGGAGCTACACCAACTCCACCTCCAATACATAGACATTTGCCGAATTTCTCTACATGTGTTGGCTTCCCCAATGGTCCTGCCAGGTCCAGCACCGATTCCCCTTCAGACAACTCTGAAAGTATTAACGTAGTTCTTCCTACAACCTGAAAAATAATTTCAATCCACCCTTGCGCTTCATCAGCATTGGCAATTGTGAGAGGTATTCTCTCTGTATCATTTGAAGGTCTTAAAATAATAAACTGGCCGGCTTTTCTCTTGCGGGCAATCCTTGGTGCATCTAATCGAAATCGCCATACCAGCTCCGACAGTTTTTCTTTCCTGATTATTTTAGCCATAGTAGTTTTCTCCCTAAATTATCCGGTTCAGGAGCATTTTTATTATAACCTGTTTGCCAATAACCCTTTAATGCAAGTTATTTAACGGTGTTGGTCATTTAAAAAACTCAGCAGTATTAAAAAAATACCCGTTCCTGATTTCTCAAGCCGGGTATAAAATTACAAAATTATAAGAGAACTGTTCTCTTTGGCTTATCCAGTTTACACACCTGGTATTCTATTTGAATCCTTTAGACTGTAACTTTCAAACCGGCTTCTTTTCTGATTAATTCAACCATATTCGTGTTTTCCCAGGTAAATTCAGGAAATTCACGTCCAAAGTGACCATTTATTGCTGTTTTGCGATAAATTGGCCGTTTCAGATCTAACTGCTTAATAATAGCAGAAGGACGAAGATCAAAAACTTTCATAATAAGTTCACAGATTTCATGATCTGACATTTTTCCGGTTCCAAAAGTATCCACATGAACTGATAATGGATAAGGAACCCCGATAGCATAGGATAACTGTATTTCACAATGTGTTGCCAATTCTGCAGCTACGATATTTTTTGCAACCCATCGTGCAGCATAAGCAGCACTTCTATCTACCTTTGAAGGATCTTTTCCGGAAAATGCGCCACCACCATGAGCACCATAACCACCATATGTATCAACGATTATTTTTCTGCCTGTTACTCCGGAATCTCCATAAGGCCCGCCAACAACGAATCTGCCAGTAGGGTTAATGTGGTATATGGTTTTATCATCAAGTAAATTAGCTGGTATTACTTTTTTAATGATTTTTTCAATCATGTCGTTTTTGATAGTTTCATACTCTACGTCTTCGTTATGCTGAGTAGAAATAACTACTGTATCTATACGAACCGGTTCCATATCATCATATTCAACAGTTACCTGGGATTTTGAGTCGGGGCGCAGATATGGTATTTCATTATTTTCTCTTACTCTTGTCAATTCTTCAACCAGTCTGTGGGCATAATAAATTGCAAGCGGCATATATGTATCGGTTTCATTACATGCGTATCCAAACATAATACCCTGGTCACCAGCTCCCTGTTCCTGATAAAGGCCCTGACCCTCAGTAACTCCCTGAGAAATATCAGGTGACTGCTGATGAAGAGAAACCAGAACGCCACAACTGTCTGCATCAAATCCTAATGCGGAATCTGTATAACCTATTTCACGAATGGTCTTTCTAACCAAAGTTTGTACATCAACAACTGCTTTACTGGTTATTTCTCCGGCAACTACTACCAGACCGGTTGTTACCATGGTTTCACACGCAACACGTGATTCCGGGTCCTGATTAAGCATGGAATCCAGAATTGCATCAGAAATCTGATCACAGATTTTATCGGGATGGCCCTGAGAAACACTCTCTGAGGTAAAAAAACGACGCATCAACCCTCCAGGAAAATGTAAATTAATTACTAATCAGTATTAAAAAGATTTAAAAAATATATATAGATGAGGAGTATAACAAGATATTATGTACATGCTATATCAGCTCAATAAGAGGTACATCTCTTTTTTTGGCCATAACAGCCAGATCATTATACTCAATTTTACTGAATGAATGACCCTTATACCTGCATTTCTTCTCATTTACCTGCACTCCATCTATTTCTCTGATATTGTTGCTTCTCTCATATATCACCCTGTTCACTTTTTGAACCCTTACTCCCAAAGATCTCGTCTCGATAAGTACCAGATCAATTAAATCCCTACAATCAGATTCTTTAGCCATGACTGAAAGTCTGTATCCAGGCCTCCCCTTTTTCATGAAAACTGGAATCCAGGACACATCCAGAGCTCCTTTTTCAAGAAGTAATCCAGCTACATGACCCATTACCTCTCCACTAATATGGTCTGTATCTGTTTCTATTAAACAAATTGTATCAGTATTTACACCATCCGGACCATCTTCAATCAGAAACGAACGAATTAAATTAGATCGTTGTTCAAACTCTTTTGTACCAGATCCATACCCGGAAACCAAAATCTTTCCTTTTTTGGGTATACCGGCCTGTTCTCCCAGAGCGGTAAGTATCGCAGCTCCTGTTGGAGTAAGAAGTTCTGATTCAATATCAAGAGTTTCTACCTTGTACCCTGTAATCATCCGGGCTGTCGCAGGAACAGGAATTGGCATAATTCCATGAGCAGCTTCTGTATAGCCATGACCAACCGTTAGCGTTGAAAACTGGATTTCATTGACTTTTAAATATTCAATTGCAGTACAAAATCCAAAAACATCGATAATTGTATCGAGTGCTCCAATCTCATGAAAATGAACTTTGTCTATAGTAGTTCCATGGACAGCAGCTTCTGCTTCAGCCAGCCTTTGAAATACTTTCTCGCAATTTTTTTTAACAGATTCACTAATTGCAGCGTTTGATATTACTTTTATAATATCTTTGAGATGCCTATAATCTGATGCCTGTTCGAACTGTGGATCAATGTGTACACATATTATACCCTTACGTTTAACCTTGTTTACCTTAACAGTAACCTTCTCGATATCCAGCTTTAAAAGCTGCTCATTGAGATATTCAACAGGCAAACCGATATCAATTAATGATGATAGCAGCATGTCACCACTTGCACCACATAACAGATTGAAATACAGTGTCCTCATATATTTTCCGTTTGGTTGAAAGGTAATTATTTTATTAGTTTTTTTGCTGTTTTTATTGTTCATTATCTGAATAGAACCTGTCCAGATAATAACAAAAGAAAGGAATAACAGCAGATAGATTTAGTTTTCATAAATTTTTAAGAAAAAGTTTCTGACAAAATTGCTCTTGTAATCGGTCGTAACTTAATCTTCTGCATTGAAGATAAAATAAACAATTTACATAATCTTTGTAATATATTATGAAAATCAAAATTAATTTTCAAATTTATTCTCCCCCGTGCATGTACTTTCGACACCGGAGAGAAAATATTCTAAACACTAATCCCGGGAAATAATAAAACAGTGACAAAAAACACTTTATCTGGCAGAGTGATTGAAGAGCAAAAAAACTACTTTCTGGTCGACCTGCCCCAGGGACGTATTCGAGCAGGCATACGTGGATTATTAAAGAAAAAGAAAGCCAGAATATGTTCTGGTGATATGGTTGATGTAGAATTTATCAACCTTGAGCCACCTGAAGGTATTATAACCGGATTGCATGAACGGAAGAACTTCCTGCCACGACCAGCACTGGCAAATATTGATTATGTTTTTTTTATACATACAATAAAAGAACCACCTCTTGACCTTGAGGCTCTTGACCGATTTTTATTTTCAACCGAAGTATACACATTTAAACCTTTTATCGTTTTCAATAAGATAGATCTGCATACCGAAAACGACATGCTGAAGATTGATGAAGTTACCACTATTTACAAAAAAATCGGATATCAGATCATTCACACATCCGCATTTACAGGAGATGGAATCGAAAACCTTGTAGCACTTTGTAAAAATCACATTTCCGCATTTACCGGTTTATCAGGAGCTGGTAAAAGTACACTTCTTTCAAAGATTTTTCCTGATACGGATTTCAAAATAGGAAACATTTCGGATCATACACAAAGAGGTACCCACACTACCACAAATATTACTCTTCATCACCTGAAACCGGATGGATATATTGCAGATACTCCAGGATTATCTTTTATCAATATCCCGGAAATTCCTGAAGAAACTGTGGTAAACTATTTTCCTGAACTTTACTCAAAAATCGGTCAGTGCAGATTTAACAATTGTACACACAATGGCGAACCTGGCTGCATTATCGATAAATTACTCCAAAAAAACGAATTATCCTTTTCAAGAATACTCAATTATCGCAAAATTTTTAAAGAGATGGTAAAAAGAAGGAAAACGTTCAAAAACTGAGTATAGTTTTCATCTGAATACAAAATATCAAATAGAGTATTGCTTCGAATTCAAGACACCATTCGCAACAGATTTTATTTTCACCTTATCTCCTCCTTGTAAAACCGCATACTGAGAAACACAAAACCTGTCAGACAATAAACAAAGATATTTACAACCGGATGAACTGATCCGGCATAAACGAAGGTGTCATTCTGGATTAAAGATGAAGCATAATATTGAAGTGCAGCAGCTTTTGGCCACAATATCCTCCATAGAGCAATACTGAACTCTCCCTGTTGTATTTGCTCCATTATAGATCTGCCAATCTCTGTTTGTGAAACAGCATAAAATGAATCCGATATAAAACTTATAAAAATGATTGTAATACCCAACAGCGCAGCAATTACATCGGGCATGATCAATGAAAAAAACAGCACACCTGTTACCCCAAACAGTACGTTTAAAGATGTAAGTAAAGATGCTGCCATAAAAAGAGGAATTCTTCCACCAGTATTGATCCACATTATTATGTAAATAGTTAAATGAAGAATAAAGGTCAGTCCGTAAGACAACAACCATGTTCCTGCCACTTTCGCAATTGCATACTGAAAACGACTTACAGGCCTGGACATGATGGCTATCTGCATACCATTATCACTGTCACGTTTCAAAACCCTCATTGCAAGAAGAATTCCTATCAGAGTACCGGCTGCAGTTACAAGATGAAAGGCAATTATTGAAGCATGATATCCGATTGTGACAGGATCCAGTCTCTGGTCATTTACGACAACATCGCTGCTGAAACACCCACGCATCATTAGTACCATTAGAACAGCAATTATCGCCATAATATAGAAACTACGATAATGAAGTTCATCTTTTATGGTAAAAACAGAAATCCTGAAAGTCTGCATTAATTGCATTATAATCAACCATCAATTTTTCGTGTTATCTGATCTATAAACAACAGTTTCATAAACTGTTTTCTATTGTTCAATCTCTCTTTTTATCAGGAACTCAATACTTTTAAAATAATAGATGGTGACAAAAGAACCAGGTTAAACCTGAATGAATACTATTTCCTTTATGCGAGTTTTCTTCGCGTACAAAAGCATAGGGCTTACGACAGCGCCTGGCCGTATCACCCTGGCGGATATGACTTTCATAACCACTAAAACAATTTTTACGAGAGTGAACGCTATGCAGCTCATCGTAAATTTAAAAAACCTGCCAGAAATCATATGCAGTTTAACTTTGGCCTGAATTTTGCTTAACTGTTTTTTTCTGCTTTTTCAGTAGTTCTCATCTGATACGAATGCTGTTCGAAAGGTAATTTTATGCATGCTCAGCCAGGAATCAGAAAAATTGCATTTATTGGAAATTATCTGCCTCGTCAATGCGGGATTGCTACATTTACTACCAGTTTCTGTGAGACAATGGCTTCACAATTTCCGGAAATACAATGTTTTTCTGTACCTGTTACAGATATTGATGAGGGATACAATTATCCCGAACGTGTCAGATTTGAAATCAAGGAACGGGATTTAAGTTCATATGAACGAGCTGCAGATTTTCTAAATACCAATAATATAGATGTGGTGAGCCTGCAGCATGAGTTTGGAATTTACGGTGGTTCTGCAGGCGGCTACATATTAATTCTTCTACGCAGATTGAAGATGCCGGTAATAACGACACTTCACACAATTCTTGTTGAACCAAATGATCAACAGCGTCGCGTTATGGACCAACTGATTGCCCTTTCAGACAGAGTGGTTGTCATGACAGCCAAAGCTGCCCAAATACTCAAAACAATTTACAACGTTGATGAAAAGAAAATTACCCTTATTCCACACGGGATTCTTGATCTACCTTTTGTAGATCCCAATTTCTATAAAGATATTTTTGGTGTTGAAGGCAAAACCGTAATCCTGACGTTTGGCTTGCTTGCACCCGACAAGGGAATTGAGTACGTAATCCGTGCGATGCCCGGAATTTTGGAAAAGCAACCAAAAACTGTCTATATTGTACTTGGTGCTACTCATCCCAATTTGCTTCGTCAGGAAGGTGAAACATACCGTCTTGGTTTACAATATCTTGCTGAAGATCTTAAAGTTGAGAACAATGTAATATTTCACAACCGGTTTGTTGGTACAGAGGAACTAAAGGAGTTTATAGGAGCTTCAGATATTTATATAACACCTTATCTGAAAGAGGAGCAGATAACCTCCGGTACACTTTCCTATTCGTTTGGTGCAGGAAAAGCCGTCATATCTACACCCTATTGGCATGCAACGGAACTTCTTTCCAGAGAACGGGGTATTCTTGTACCGTTCAGAGATCACAATGCGATTTACCAGCAGGTATGTGAGTTGATAGAAAATGAAACCAGGCGTCATGCAATGCGTAAAAATGCTTATATGATGAGCCGTGAGATGGTCTGGAGCAATGTAGCATACCTGTACCGTAAAACATTTGAGGATGCACGAATGACCAGGCTGAAATCTTCAGATAAAATAATCTCCACACGCATTATGGAAACACGTCATCGCGAACTTCCGAAAATCAAACTTGACCATCTGTTCAGAATCAGTGACTCTACAGGAATCTTTCAAAATGCACTTCACACAGTTCCGGATTTCCGTCATGGCTATACTACTGATGATAATGCACGTTCACTTATCCTGACAGTACTTCTTGAAGAGTCGGGAGAGATAAACTATAAAATATCAGAAATCGAAACCATAAATCTCTCGTTTCTATGTTTTGCCTACAATGAGATTAATGGACGTTTCAGGAATCATCTTGGCTTTGACCGGTTCTGGAGTTCACAGACCGGATCACAAGAGTGTCATGGCCGCGCATTATGGGCATTGGGAACATGTATTGGCAGATCTAAAAATGAAGGTTTGGTTGGAACTGCAGGACAACTTTTTGAAAAAGCTCTTCCTGTTTCCTTTGATTTCACCTCACCCAGAGCCTGGGCATTCACAATTATCGCAATACATGAATATTTCCGCAGATTTGATGGAGACCGCCTTGTAAACCATGGACGCGAGCTTCTGGCAGGACGTCTGTTTTCACTTTACAATTCTTCCCGCAGTCTTAACCGTCCATGGTTTGAAGAAAAACTTGATTTTTGCAATGCCAAACTTCCGCATGCCTTGATACTAAGCGGCCGCTGGCTTCAAAACGGTGAGATGCTCACCGCTGGACTTGAATCATTAAAATGGCTCCTGTCTATACAGACGTCACCAAAAGGTTGTTTTCATTCCATATCACAGCAATACACAGAGAACGGTGATGAAGAGTTTATTCAGAAACCGATAGAAGCATATTCAGTTATTTCTGCGTGTCTTGAAGCATACCGTACGACACAGGATAAAAGCTGGTTTAATGAAGCCAGGCGTGTTTTTGAGTGGTTTTTAGGACGCAATGATGTTGGTTTGCCGTTGTATGATTCCAAAACCGGAGGTTGCCGTGATGCTCTCCATGTCGACCGTGTTAATAGAAATGAAGGTGCTGAAGCCAGTATCTCTTTTTACCTGTCTCTCGTGGAATTACAATCAATGGAAAACACTCTCGCAAGTTTCAGAGAGCCTATAAACACCTGAGGAAACTATTCTTATGAAACCTAACGAACTACAGATCAAAAGAACCGGTATCAAACTGCAACCAGATCCTTCAAGAGTTCTGTTCAGACCGTTTATTCCAAAAAATGAAACAAGAATTTTGAAAATTATTTCACGTGTTATGGCACTGCCGGATAAAGCCGTCTCAATTCAGCTCGGCAATGTAATCAATGAGTTTTCCGGCAGGCATTTTGATATTAAGTCAATCTTCATTCAACATTTTGAGTCGGTTAAAAAATTTATGATCACGGATCTTGAACCTTCAGAAGAACGCAAGTTACTGATAGGATCCATGTTTACCAGTGAATATGCCCTTGAATCTGCAGCCTTGTTCAATCCTTCAATTGTTCCACATCCCGATCAGTCCGGAATCCCCCAGGATTCCATGAGATTCATTATGAGTCTTCGTGCAACCGGTGAAGGCCATATCTCATCAATCACCTTTCGTATGGGTGTTATCGATAAAAATCTCAATATTACAATCAATGATCCTACAAGGTTTGTCACTACCCCGCGAACAATTGAACACAACAACTATGACAAAGAGGTTTTTTCACAGAAACTAAATGAGATGGGATTACTGAATGAATACTCCCAGTCGATCCTGTCTGCAATGCAGAATTCCTTTACACTAAATGACCTTTCATCACAAATCGATATTTCTCTACGTAACAATCGCCACAGTACACAAACAGATCTGGTTACAAGAGATGGAATGATATGGCTGGCCAAATCAAATTATGAGATTCGGTTTTCTCCGGATCAACGCCTCTCGCAGCGCATAATTTTTCCTACAGGTCCAAGTGAACAAAACGGTATTGAAGATGCCAGGTTTGTTCAATTTACCAGTGATGACTCTTCAAGGGTTTACTATGCAACCTATACTGCTTATGATGGCAATACGATATTACCTCAGCTTATGCTAACAACCGATTTCCTGCATTTTAAAATCATCACTTTAAACGGGAAAGCTGCACAAAACAAGGGTATGGCCCTTTTCCCCCGCAAATTAAACGGCTTCTACTGTATGCTCTCCCGGCAGGACAACGAAAACCTGTTTCTAATGTATTCTGAAAACATCCATTTCTGGCATGAAATGTTTCCTCTTCTGAAACCCACATATCCATGGGAATTCATTCAGGTCGGTAACTGTGGAACACCAATAGAAACTGATGAAGGGTGGCTTGTGCTTACCCATGGAGTCGGCCCGATGCGTAAGTATTGCATTGGAGCTGTTCTTCTGGATCTGGATAACCCACGACAGGTTATCGGACGACTCAGTGAACCGTTGCTGGCACCTGATGAAAATGAACGGGAAGGATATGTTCCTAATGTTGTTTATACTTGCGGCGCATTGATACACAAAGAAAATCTTATCGTTCCGTATGCAATGTCGGATTACGCTACGGGAATTGCCACTATAGAACTGAAAGC
>JAAYEB010000025.1 GCA_012728995.1 Fibrobacter sp.
CGATTGCAGATAATGCCGGTGGTCTGGCTGAAATGGCCGAACTCGGGAAAGAGGTGCGCAACCGCACCGATAAACTTGATGCTGTCGGGAACACCACTGCTGCAATAGGAAAGGGATTTGCAATCGGCTCTGCTGCCCTTACTGCACTGGCGCTTTTTTCCGCATTCAGACAAACTGTCGTTATTACACGTCAGGCTGCTGGAGTAAGTGCCCAGAATGCTTTTGTTAATATTGATGTAACCAACCCCACGGTTATGGCCGGTTTGTTTATTGGTGCAATGCTTCCGTTCCTTTTTTCTTCATTCGCAATGGGAGCCGTGGGGCGTGCTGCATTTTCAATGATTGAAGAGGTGAGACGTCAGTTCCGTACCATACCCGGGCTTCTTGAAGGGAAAGCAAAGGCAGATTATGCAAGGTGTGTCGATATATCGACAAAAGCAGCAATAAAGGAGATGGTAATGCCTGGTTTGATTGCAGTGTTGACACCTGTTATTGTGGGTTTTCTGGGTGGCGCAGAGATGCTTGGCGGAGTTCTGGCCGGGACAACAGTTTCTGGGGTAATGATGGCTCTCTTTATGTCGAATGCAGGAGGTGCCTGGGACAATGCCAAAAAATATATTGAAAGTGGTGCTTATGGCGGCAAGGGTTCCGAAGCACACAAGGCGGCTGTCACGGGCGATACTGTCGGTGATCCTTTCAAGGATACTGCGGGGCCGTCGCTTAATATACTTATCAAGCTTATGAGTGTCGTATCACTTGTTATTGCGCCCCTGATCGCAATGATCATGATGTAAAATATTCTGAAAAACAAAAATTGTAAAGGGCAGGAAAACATTTGTTTTCCTGCCCTTTTTTGATTGAACAAGATAGCAGATATAGATAAAAATCCCGAAGAATCATTGTCAAAGGAGATCGGTTCGAATCTTTTAAGGTCAGTAATACAGACCAGTGACAGTGGTTTTGCGGCATTGGAAGTTGTTTAGGGACATGTGAAGAGTATCAAATAAGATTAAACCATTGCTTAACCAGTAAAAAATTGTCGCTAAGGGAGGTTTGTAATCAAGATCGTATTTAATGTGAAGGGAGTGAAGATTGTTGAAGAGCTTTCTGTATACCGTTTCGGTTCGTATCTGGTGATTAATATAACTGTGGGATTAATGGTAGATTAAGTGTCTGTGAAGGGGACGAAATCGCTATTGATATCGAAAAACGGCTTAACAGGGAGATTGAGCTGGTTAAAAGAGTTCATGTTCATTATCATCCGGCAGAAATATACGTAGGTTCTGATAGAAAAATAGAATTAATTTTTTTGCGAAATGAAAAATAATCTGTTTGATTTTTATGTCGAATACGTTAGAGATATAGGAATAATTTAATATGTTAATAATTTATTGTTAAACAAAAAGGGAGCTTACCTAAAAAGAAAGGATGTAAAACATGAGCCGGTAAATTAATCAATATATATTGAATTGCCGTATTAGTGACTATTTCAAAACCATTTGAACCCATGATGGTTCAATTTTATACATTTTCAATTGTAAGAAGGAGTCATCACATGCAATTTACAAAAATTGTAAGGTTAATTGTGCCATTTTGTCTAATAATTGTTCATTTAACCGAGTCAGCACCAAGGGTTGACCAGCTTTATCAAGAATACAAAAGCAGTAAAAGTGGGCAGGTAAAAACCAGAATCATTCGATCATTGATAAATAATCTCACCCACTATGATGATAACGATATCAAAAACATTGAGATAATAATACATTACGGTCTCAATGAAAAAGAGCCTTTAGTTGTGCAGGAGGCCATTTTTGCCGCTGGGAAATTTAAAAGCAGGTCACTTATGCCAGAACTAAATGAACTTTATAGGAAGGGTTGTAACCAGTATCCCGGCAGCCAGAGCATTATCAAACAAAAAATAATCAAGGCTATCGGAAAAATCGGCGGAGACGAGAGTGAAAAATTTTTCACCGAAGAAATTATTAAATAAAAAAATAAGCAGAGAAACAGAAATGATATTGTCTATCTTATTGGATAAAGATAAATTATCTGAAAAATTAGTTTCCTCTACAGTTGCATTAAGGGATATGCTATTGCAAATAATAAACAATGTTGAGACAACTCCTGAAAACTCAATAAAATATTCACAACATCGGATGATATTATCTTTAGCCAACACACTCATCACCAAAAACACACAATTCGAATAACAGGAGGTCTTAAAATGAAAAAATCTTTCATTATTCTGCTTATAACTGCTTTCGCTGTTTATTCTAAAGTCGGTATTATTATCAACAAAGATATTATTAAAATTCCTCATGTAAAATCAGCCGTAAATACTTATATTTCTGATTTACTCGCCACTGGAGAACAGGTTTGGGTTGATAGTACTACCTTCGATGATGGTAACACTTGATCAGAATTGCAGCAACTCAGGGATTCACTAAGAACGTATTATATTTCTGAAAATCTTACCGGAGCTGTACTTATCGGCAATTTACCGACAGCGTCCTTTGAG
>JAAYEB010000214.1 GCA_012728995.1 Fibrobacter sp.
CAAGAGGTGCATTGCAGAAAAAAACAATTACGAAGACAACAAACGAAATCAACAAACTACATGTTCTCATATTTCGACCTTTTATTCGGGTATCTCAAAGCTGTTACGAGTTAATTTAAAATAGGTTAATGTGAGCATTACAGCAAGCCGTAAAATATAATTATTGATCAAATTCCAGCATATTTCTTTATCGTTTACCAAATAACTTGCTGACATTCCATATATCAGCACCAACAATGATCCATTTTACGTTATCTTCAACAGCAAAATATTACACTGCCCCGCTTGCCGATTTTCTTGTTTTAATATCACAGTTAGTGTCTTTGCTGTGAATTAATAAAAACCTTGCCTCAAAACTTCAAATTCACCTATTTTATTCATATCAAACCCGAAATAAACTGAATTATCGTATACCAGGAATAAAAAATAATGGCTGTACCGGCAAAACTTGTGATCTATGCAAAAGGCTCAAAACCTTTAATCGGTCCGGTTCCTGTTGAAGATATGGAAATAAACGATCTTTCCGGCAGTGAAATACAGGCTTTTTTGCACCGTGTATACACAGAAAAAGTAAAGGATCATCTTTACGCTACTTTTTACGGTACAGATTTCATTAGAAAACATGACCCTCTGATTATCACAAAGCCAATTGACAAACTTTCAATGCCAATTTGTAATTACCTTATAAATAAAACGTTTTTGCCAAAAATAGAGATCCGCTGGTACAAATATAACGAAAAGAGTAAAAATCTTGAGGAGTATTTCAGAACAACTCTTGAGAACGCAAGGATAACTTCACAGAGAATTATCCTGCCTGATGTAAAAGACAAGATACTCGAAAAATATGACCAGACAGAAGAGGTTACATTTGTGTATCAGCGGATAACCTGGCTTTTCCACAAAGGGTATCTTCTTTTCACTGATGAGTGGAATGAGTGCTATGACGAGTTGTACCTCAAAGATTTCAGCGGTAAGGAGGAAGACCCTTTTGCTTACCTTGAATCCATGCCTGTGGTTGAACCCTTGAAGATAAAATTCACGAAAGCATAACTGGTTGAACCTGAAGATGGTTTTCAGATAGACAAAAAGGTTAAGGCAAAATACCAGGCTGAATTCAGCAGGGAACCCACTACACAGGAGTGCAAGGTGTTTGCGAAACTGTACGCCAGATATAAGGGACAGACGGAGGATCTGAGACTGATTCATGAGGGGTGGATTTACAAGGATGGAACCTGGAGTACTGAATTTAAACTGAGAAAACCGCTTATCTACGAAAAGGATAAGGATAAAAAAGATGATGCTGTTATTGAATACTTTACAGAGATAGAAAACAGGTACGCAGAAAGGAATTTCAGGAGTGATTTGATTTCTGTTCCTGTAAAAAAGCTCAAACTTGAGATAAAAGATATGGAAGGCCCAGAAGAACTTGTTCATAACAAAAGTGGAACTTACATTGTAAAATTTAATCGAAAAGCATCTGATAACGAAAGAAACAAAGTTTCGTGGGTAGTAAGAATAAATGATAAAGAAACAGACCGTTTTGAAAATGCTGGAGAAATACTGGAGTTTACACCGATTGGAAAATACGCAGGAGAAACGGTAACTGTACATCCGTTTTTACGGTCTCCTTCAGACAGCCTGTGTGTCGAAACTACAGTAGGTGAATGCCTGGTATTTGATGGGTCGAAACTTATCTGGCTGGACAAAAAGCACAACGAAAAAGGAAAATGGGAAGCAGTTCCCGGAAAAAATGAGAACAGTGACCCCAAAAAAGAGGATGGTTCGATACCTGAGGGACGCTGGGTAGTCCTTCAGACAAAGCGCGAAATTGCAGAAAAAGACAACTGGTGGGAAAATCTTATTAATCGAAAAAATTCAAATGATTCAGCTAAAGAAAGAATAGGACTTATTCCTTTCACTACAACCGATACGCACAAAAGAAATGAAGAGTTTTACATTTATGGATCAAAAGAGGCTGATACTTTACCGGGAATTAATCTGGGAGAAGATATAGACGATTTTATCGATTCTTTTGTGAATAGTGGAAAAAATCTGGTGCTGGTTGTAAGGTATACTGAATTATCTCAAAACAATAAATTCAATAATTTGGATGAAAAAGATATACATTCCGAGCGGAAATTTATTTATTTACATCCTCTTGGAAGTGGCCATAATTTTCAAGTGACATCTCCATATGGGCTCAGAAGTTTGGGTATGCATTATGGTATAGATTATGGTGTTCCAGAAGGAACTCCCCTGTATG
>JAAYEB010000215.1 GCA_012728995.1 Fibrobacter sp.
ATCTTACAGGAGAATCGAAGATATTCATTAATCCGGGAATTGGTGTAAGCAGGGCTATTTCGGAAAAGTATGAGATAAATCTTTCTGCCGGTTACATGATACAATCGAGATCCACACTGACGAGGGTTACCTTTATCAATTTCAAAGCAGGAATAAGTTTCCGCAAAAATGCCTTCAGGATGTTCAGGAATGAGAAATCTTTAATCTGATATATCCGGATGGTTTGACTGACTATTTATTTCCTTGAAGATTAATAAAAAAAATGGGTCATAGAACTAAATTAATCTTTAATGCATCGGATAGAGAAGCCGTATCTTTTATCATGTTCAGTTTCGTATACTGTAGTATTATAGTCCATATACCATCTCCATGCATCTGAGGCAGATGATGATGTGGCAAGCCACCAGTTAGCGTAACCCCCTTTATAGTTAAAAGTACCGTCAAACCTTCTGATGCCACCGGGGAGGGCAGTAAAACCACTTAAATTTGTTGCAATATTATTATTTTCATTCCAGTGCTCGTTTCCAGTCTCCATTAATTTAACTCCGGCAACATTTATACCACCAAGATAGTCTATTAAAATAGACCAATCCCCGCGAGTAGGGACATGCCATCCTGAAGGGCATATTTTTTCTGTTTCTACAGCATACCAGTTATAGAGAGCTCCGTAAATTGATTTGTGTATCAACTCATCATTTTCATACCATGAAAAACCTGGAGTGAATAAATCGGACCACATATTGTTATCTTCGACAAGTGGAATTTCTGTACCATCGTTGAATTTTGTTGTTTTAAGGTTCTCAGCCATCCAGGTCTGATTGCCGATCTGGATAGTTTTGTAAGTATTGTTTTCAATATCATCTACTGTACCGTAAGTTAGCTGGGGATTAAACAGTATTCCGTTAAGAGTTGTAAAAGACACTGTGTTTCCATAACCTGTTCCTACGTCGTTGGTTGCATAGGCTCGAACATAGTAAGAAACACCTGGTGACAGATCTTTCAGGTTACTTGAGAAGTCTCCGGTTCCTTTTCCATCAACAGATTTATTATTTGTAATTTCAGGATAATCAGAAATATCCCAACAGACACCTTTAACTATTATGTCTGAGCCGCCGTCATCAGTTACTTCTCCTCCTGAAACAGCAGTAGTAGTAGTTATTTCCGTGACAGCCATTGTTGTGACTATGGGAATTGTTGTCTTTTTACATGAATGTAAAAAGAAGAACATAGTTATTAATACAATAACAACTATCTGCAATCTTACTTGATTATTCATGGTCTTTATATTTTTTGGTAGATATTTTCAAAGTCTGTTAAAATAAAACTTCAAGTATAAAATTTTCATTTATAAGTACCTTAAATAATTTTTATACGTAAAGGAAAAATTATAGTTCCGGAAAATATAAGAAAATTACTATCTTTTCTACACATATTAAATTAAATTAACCGGGATTTTGAATTAAATGGTTGAAATAAAGAGATAAGTAAATACATTCTTTATGTTAGTCAAAAATAAATCACTTAGTCAGGGTTATTTAACAGAAAATTTTTAATATTGTAATCACTAATCAGTTATATGGTCGGGTTACCGAGTGGTCAGGTCGCAGTCCGCAAGACTGTGCAGGGTGGTTCGAACCCACCCCCGACCTCAAAAAAATCCCCGGACAGATAGTGTCCGGGGATTATACATTAAAACTTATCTAATTTATGAGATTACTAAATATGTGATACAAGTCTTTTAACAGTATATTATTATCTTACTCATTTTGAACTTATTTTCAATATCTTCAATCCTCCAAGACCGGTAGCTGCAAAAACATAATTATCTGAAGCTTCAACAAAATTCACAGATGATCCAAGGTTAATATTACCTGCCCATGTCAAATTGCCATTACGGTCTAATTTGGCGATGTCAAGACCTCCGGCTCCATTAGCAATATATACCCATCCTCCACGTGAAACAGATACTCCGTTTGTCACGTAATCAAGTTCATTACCTTCTTCAGGAATCGCTGGTCTGGGTAATGAAGAACAGGGTGTTTCTGCAGATAAATCCAGATTATAACACTTAAGTCCATCCACTCCAAGTGCAGCAAGAGCAAAATTGTAATGGCATTTACTATCATTAGTAACAACTGTTCCTCCGGAAATAACATAACATAACCTTACCATCGACTTGGCTTCGGGATCAGTGGCTCCGCCAATACTGACATCCCATAAACCCGGAGCATGCAGATGACCAGGATTGCCTCCAAGAGCAATAGTGTAGTTCTTATTCAC
>JAAYEB010000026.1 GCA_012728995.1 Fibrobacter sp.
TAAGCCGGGGTAGTCTCTATCGATGATCGTAGTGCCTTTACTGGTCTTATCCCAGATATTTGTGTCGAGGTCGATTTTCTGGCCTTCTTTGACCAGATAGACCTGACCATAATTGTACTGGGTAAGGAAGCTGCTGTATCTGGTATCCATTGACCAGTTATAACTGCCCGGGTTAACTCCTTGCAGGGAAAGGGAATAGAGCAAAGAATTGGTCCCGTTACCAGTAATCAGATTAGATATTATCCCGGAAGATTCGGTCAGAACCGCTACACCATTGTCAAGTGTGTAGTTACTGGCAAAGACCTTACCATAACTGTCCTGCCCGGCAACCCACTGCGATGAGCTGTTAATTTCGGTACTTTCAAAATCAATATAAGCGGCATTTATCGCCGAACCGAAAGCCAGAACCGCCAAAATACCTATCCAAATTTTGCTTTTTACCACAGGCATATTCTCCATTTTAACATTTCTTAATATACAGCCACATACTCCGATATAACATAAGATTTAAACTGGGTAAATGGCAAATATGAACAATAATACCTTTTGGCAGATTTTTACTATTTCGCACATTACTATTGCATTTTCGATAGCTTTACGGTATAGTAGTACCAGTAATATATAGCGATTTGTATTTAACACAGTGTTAAAATGCAAATTAGGAGAGAGAAAATAAATATAAATTTGTTGGAATTTAATGGAGAGAAAAGATGAAAAAAATTGTATCATTGCTTGCGTTATTAGCTTTTGCCGGTTCGGCGAGTGCTGGGATAACATCATGGTCAGAGACTGCTAATGCTTCACCCACAGATCCGGTAGGTTCGCTTACTAATGCTTCGCTTTCTGTTTCTGTAGCATATTCAGATGGCAGTGAATTTGAGAAAGGCGGGTTCGTTAGGAATTGGTATGGTGACGAAAACCAGTTTATTGATGAGCTTTACCTGGAAAAAGGTAAAGAAGTAACCATTAATCTGACATGGTCCAACAGCAAGAATGCCGAATGGTTAAGTGTACCTTACGAAACCGACTTGCTTCTCTGGGACGGTCAGGGAACAGGAAATGCTTCAGATGCTAAAATCAATTGGGCTTCTGCTGGACAAAATGGAGATAAAGACTTTTCTGTATCTTTTACTGTGTCAGCTTTAACCGTTGATGTCCCATCTTACAGACCTTGGCTGATTACATTTGGCGGTTACGAAACATCATTCACAACAACGAATGAGTATTTTGATGTGTTTGCACAATTAAATGCCAATAGTAAATTAATTGACAACTCAGCAGACAACAAGAAGCTGGGTATTGGTTTCAGGCTGAACTTTGATGAAGATTCAAAAGCACCTACACCAGCCGTACCAGCTCCAGGAGCTGTTGTACTTGCTGGCATCGGGACAAGTCTTGCAGGCCGCTTACGTCGTCGTACACTGTAAACCTGCTTTAATGCTCAATTGAAATAAATAAACTTAGTGGCGGATTCCAATTGTACCGGAATTCGCCATTTTTTGTTTATGGTTACATACTGTACCTGATTGCTGTAATTTGCTTGATGTTTTTCTTGACGTTGTCGGATTATAACCATAAAATATAACCTCGGATGCGGGTTAAGATACCTGGTTTTGAGGTTATACCCCTCGGGTATGATTTAGTCCTAATCGCCCCGAAGCAAGTGATTAAAATGCAAAAACTTGTATCACGGACGAACGGGCAATCAAATGTGAGCAGTATATTTGTAACAACTGGATATTTTCAGGGCCACGGTCATTAAATCAGAAACAAACTTTGAAAGAATAATAATATGAAGAAAATACGCAGGAATGCTCATAGAGTGGAAGCTATAGTGAACAATCTGAGA
>JAAYEB010000216.1 GCA_012728995.1 Fibrobacter sp.
GAGCAGCACCTTTTTCTGCCAGACTATCCTTATTCAGCAACCTGTTTGTATCAACAACAGAATCTTCAACAGATCCGGTATCGGTACTTTTCTTTTTCAAGTTCTCAATCTGTTCGATGTAGGCAGACGCTCGTCGATCTCCAGGATGAGTAAGAGAGAACTGCCTCATTATCTCCTGCGCACTGTCGAGCATTCCCAGCTCTTCATAGTTTTTCGCAAGCGTAGCATGCACATACCATGGATCAACATCTTTATTTAAAAGTTTATTGAGAATTTCAGTTGCTTCCTTTTTTTTACCGTTTTGTTCCAGAGCCTGAACCAGCATTTTCTGATAATCGAGATTATCGGGGTCCCTCTTTAAAGCATCCCTCATACCGGCTTCAGCTTCTTCTGCTCTGTCATGATTAAGCAGAGTTTCATGACGAAGCACTCTGGGTCTCCAGTCATCAGGCATCAACTCAATACATTGATCAAGCTTACCAATAACAAGATCAAGAGTGTCCTTATACTCTTTTTCCTTCGTTTCAAGTACCTCAACAACAGTTGTGGTATCCGTTTTTAATCGCTCGATCTCACTTTTCATTCTTGTCAAAGGATTTCTCAGAGTCAACGCAACCTGAATAAATGAAGCTGCATAATTAGTCAGCAGTTTCTCCGAAGTTTCATTAAGATTTGAAATATTATCTCCCATACTGCGAAACTGATATACATTGTCGAGCAAATGAACAGTCCTGGCTATATCAAGCCGTTCACTTTCCTGTATAATTTCAGGCATAACCCTGTATACAAGCCCCTGCATTTGAAGATAAGGCCCAAGACCCATCAGGTTATTATCAGAAACTGTAACTGCAAAATAGACAGGTTTTTGCCATTTGTTTGCGTCTACAATGTTTACAACCATCTGGTCCTGTACACGAAGTGCATTAAGCTCCCCTCTTGTAGGAAGATCAACAGTAATACCAGCTGAAGGCATACGATACTTTGTCGGCTCCGCAATCGGATTCAGCGAATGACGCAGTGCGTCTATCTGATCCTCAGAATATGATATAGGAACCCTGGGTTCAAGTGTCTTAAGCTGTTTTATGTACCATTTGGTGTTAACCAGGCTTAAGTTTACAATTCGAACGTCTTTACGTACACCATAAGCTTCCTGAAGAGCCCAGAGGGGGAATGTATCATTATCACCATTTGTAAAAATTACCCCATTTTTCTCACAGGAATTCAGAAGATTGTAAGCATAATCGTAAGGCACCCAGTCCCCTCTTCGGCTGCTTATATCCCAGTTTTGAGTCAATGGAAGGGCTGGTGAAACCATAAACAGTACTGCCATGATCGGAGCCAGTGTTTTTCTCGCTGTCTTGTTTTTATTTGTAAACAGAGCATGCATTATTGCAGATGCAGCAACTCCAACCCACATTCCAAGAAACATGAATGCAGCACCCCAGAAGTAATCACGGACACGTACTTCACGATGAACTACAGGCATAGGGCCCTGTTTCCCGCTCTTCATCCAATACATGTAATCCTGATATTCCGGCCTGGTACCATCAGCAAAGTTCATATAGAATACAAGACCTATCGAGCACAACAAAAACAATGCCATCAGAAAAATCCCGAGATTTTTATTTCGCCTGTACAGATAATACCACGCGTAAAGCATCATGAAAGTAGGTATCAGATAAATAATAACCTTTGACATTCCTTTAACAAATCCATCTTCAAAATAACCTCGTTCGGTATCCAGCTTATCAAATCTGAAAAACTGTGTAAAATGGAAACCACCATACCCCATGTGGCCTTCAATTAAAAACTGATTCTCCCATGTACCACGGCGATGGAACATTCTTGTAATCATGTTCTGAGAACCATACTGTTTTCTTTGCAGATAATCTCTGAAAGCCTGAAATGTTTCAGGGTCATTTTCATCAATCATCGGATCGACAGTTGAACGGATCGGGATATACATATTAGCTGAAAATCCTAACATGGCAACAGCAGTCACCCAGAAACAGAATCTCCACACAGCCTGTTTCTGCCCTTCAAAAAGCGACATGATCAAAGTTACTATAATTGCTGCCAATCCTACCCATATATAAAGCCACAGGTCCATTATTACTATACCAATGAGAATTGCAGTAAGCCAGACCCGCCAGTCGTATCTTTTCTCTTTATCCACCAGAATAATTAACAGGAAAATTGGAGGAAGAGCAATCATGGAATACATGTGTACGCCAATACCCAAAAAACTTACATAGGCAAGCAGTACCAGAAGTTTATCCCGTTTCGGATCATCACTCTGAGCCCATTTTAAAGCCAGCCATGTTGATATTGCCACAAAAAGCATCGACGGATTTGCTTCAGAAGCTTCAACCGCACTGAACCAGAAAGTCGAACCAAAAACAGAAAAAAGCCCTGCAACCACACCACCGGTATAAACAGTGATCCGTTTCCATGTTGTATCCGGAACACCTACCATTGCAATGGAAATTCTGACAGCAATGAGATACATAAAAAGCGCACATAGTGCACTTGTAAAAGCCACGAAAACGTTCATGCGGTAACCGACATCTTCAAAAAATGGCATAAGAATACTTGAAACTCTCAACATCATTATAAAAAGTGGATTACCTGGTGGATGCGGAATACCAAGTGTTTCGCCAGCCGCGATATATTCACCACAATCCCAGAATGCAACAGTAGGAGCTGTAGTTAAAATAAAAACTATAAAAGCAAACACGAATACAAGTATTGCAAAAATCCGGTTATGCTTGGCGTGGGTTTGTTCCATGCTCTGAACCTTCCTTTCCAGACATTGGGGAATGTCCTTTCATTTTTTTATGAATGGAATCTAAAATACCGTTTACAAATTTTCCTGAATCTTCGGTACCAAAAGTTTTTGCCAGTTCCACAGCTTCATCAATAACAACTTTTGCAGGAACAGACTCGAACTCGGCAACAGCAAGCCGAATAATATTGCGATCAATCGCTGCCATTCTTTTAAGCTCCCAGTTTGCAGCACGTTCGCGAATTGTCAGATCGATCTGATCGATTGAATCAAAAACTGCAGAAACCAATACTCTTGCATACTTTTTTACCTCATCAGATATTGATGCAGTTTCAGCGATCTGTTCCAGTACAGATTGCCAGTTTTTATCAGTCCCAATTTCACATGCATATAATGTCTGAAGAGCCAGTTCCCGTGCTTTATGCCTGTACCGGTAACCGGTTTCACCATTTTTATTTGTTTTTTGTTTATTCATCAGTTTTATTTACTCTCAAACGGATTGAAAGGATTTTAGAATACGGAATGCAATCCAAAATAGTACATTCACAATTTAGAAAAAAGGTCTGTCATCTCAATTGCACTCAAGGCAGCATCCCAGCCTTTATTACCAGCCTTTGTACCGGCACGTTCAACAGCCTGTTCTATGGTATCTGTGGTAAGAACTCCGAAAATTACAGGAAGACTCTCATCAAGGCTGACTTTTGCAACCCCTTTTGAAACTTCTGCAGCAACATAATCAAAATGAGGTGTTCCCCCCCTGATAACTGCTCCGATACAGATAATTGCATCATAATTCTTTGTCCGGGCCATTTTTTGTGCAGTAAGAGGAATCTCGAATGCACCAGGAACCCATACAATAGTAATGGCGCCTTTGTCTGCTCCATGGCGGATAAGACAATCCAGGGCACCTTCAACCAGTTTACGGGTAATCAGCTCGTTAAACCGTCCGGCAACAATACCAAACCGTTTTTTCGAACCATCAAGTATTCCCTCTATTATGGCTGACATGCAAAACCTCCTTCAAGTAAATGACCCATTTTTTCTCTTTTCGTTTTAAGGTAACGAGCGTTCTGCTCACGTGGAGCTATTTCAAGCGGTACCCTTTCAATAACCTCAAGCCCATATCCTTCAAGTCCTACTATTTTTCTAGGGTTGTTTGTCATGAGGCGAATTTTCCGCACACCAATATCGGCCAGTATCTGTGCTCCGATTCCATAATCACGCAGATCCGGCGCAAATCCAAGCTTCTCATTTGCTTCAACAGTATCAAGGCCCTGATCCTGAAGAGCATAAGCCTTGAGCTTATTTACAAGCCCGATTCCACGCCCTTCCTGACGCAAATACAAAATAACTCCACCAGTATCATTTATCTCTTCCATTGCCCTGTGAAGCTGCTCGCCACAGTCACATCGACATGACCCAAGAAGATCACCCGTGAAACACTCTGAATGTACCCGTACCAGAACAGGTTCCTGCGGATTAATTTCACCTTTCTGCAAAACCATATGAACAGCATTTGATAATTTCTCTTCATAAGCAATGATGTCAAAATCCCCAAAAATTGTAGGGAGTTTTGAAACTGCCGATCGTTTAACAAACATTTCATGAGCTCTTCTGTAACGGATCAAATCTGCAACGGAGATTATTTTGATACCAAACTTTTTACTGAACTCTTTAAGCTGAGGCATTCGCGCCATCGTACCATCTTCATTCATTACCTCACAAATCACCCCTGCAGGGAAAAGCCCGGCCAGTCTGGCGAGATCCAATGAAGCCTCGGTCTGCCCGCTGCGCACCAGAACGCCACCCTCACGAGCCCTGATCGGAAACATGTGGCCTGGTTTGACAAAATCGGATGGAACAGCATCCGGATCGACAAGTTTACGAATAGTTTCGGATCTGTCTGCAGCGGAAATACCGGTAGTTGTCCCCTGCCGCGCTTCAACAGACACCGTAAAAGCGGTTTCAAACCGTGAAGTATTTTCCTGAACCATCATTGGAATCTGTAATCGGTCGAGCGTTTTACCCTCCATAGAAATACAGATCAAACCCCGTCCATGCTTTGCCATGAAATTTATTTTTTCGGGAGTACAGGCTTGCGCCGCAAATGCCAGATCACCTTCATTCTCCCTGTCTTCATCATCAACGATAATTACAAACTTACCCTCAGAAAAATCCTTGATAATGGTTTCTATCTCAGCAAATGTTTTCAAAACCCGAACCTTTCCAGATTGTCCAATAAATTATCCGGTTTACCTGAATCGGATAATTTTGTTTTGTAATTTAAAAGATTATCAAGATATCTGGCTAAAACATCACACTCCAGATTAACAATATCCTGTTTTTTCTTTTTTAACATTGTGGTTTTTTCCATAGTAGCAGGAATCAGAGAAACTGAAATTTTGTTAAATTCTGCAGAAGCGATTGTCAGACTTATACCATCAATTGCTACAGATCCCTTTTGAGGCATAAATTTCACTAAGTTATCAGGGATCCTGAAAGTACGCATAATACTGCCGCCAAGATCCTGATCATGCTCTATAATTCCAACCCCATCTACATGACCCAAAACCATATGACCATCAAACCGGCTCTTAACTTCCATCGCTCTCTCGCAATTAACCCTTCTGCCTGAAACCGCACTACTTAAAGTTGTACGATCAAGAGTTTCCTTAACTGCAGCAAAATAGATTACCGCTCCGCGACTTTCTTCCACAGTAAGACATGCCCCGTCAACAGCTACAGAACCACCTGGAACAACTGAAAAATCGGGAATATCAGGACGTATTCCAAGAGAAATTGAAGTACCCTTATTTTGTACAGATACAATTGTACCCATACATTCTATTAATCCGGTAAACATATAGTGTATAGCAGTCAGAAAATGAGTTACCTGATCCGATATTCCGTAATGGACCAGTTAAAATACGAATTGAACTTATACTTAACTTTTTTTGTCCGTTTTTATGGGTATCAATTACCCGATCTGGATTTTAATCTAAAAACTTCTGTCTACAGCAATCAGGGTACACATGTACAATCATGTTTTTTTAGAATTGTTCCGATACCCGGGAACTATCTGTACTCAGAATCTGTCCTGATTTTTTAATGCTGGCCAGATATATTATAAGATCAAAAGATCTGAATTATTGTCAAAAATACATTAAATCATTACGAATTTATCTTAAATCGTACATAATTTAATTGCAAACCTATGAAAATACTCCGCAATCCCCTGTATTTGCAACAGTTATATTGCAAGTCCCTGATAAAAAAAATAATTTTCATTTCGAATAAACCGGAATTCCACTTATCAGAAAATCTGAACCAATAGTTTTGTGTTGAATCCCGCTCAGTGTAATACAATCAGAAAGTGGCAAACCTTTTGAAAACAACACTCCTTCGATTCCCTTTCCGGTAAGACGATTACCGTAAAAGAGGTATAATCGGTTTACTAACTTAAACTGAAGAAGCTGTGATCCTATCTGCTGTCCACCTTCAAAAAAAATACTTGTCAGGTTTTGCGAATAAGCCATTTCAAGGAATTTGTTAAAACTCCTTTCGGGATCTTTTTCACCGGTATACCAAAACTCCACCCCTGAATCTTCTTTTATGATTTCGGAGTATCTTGAGCTGCTGACCACAACTATACTCCTGGCTTCATCGGCATGTTTATAAAAATAACTGTATTGTGGAATTATTCCATTTGTAGAAAAAACAATACGTGCAGGAGAAAAGCCTTTTTTATGACGAACATTCAAGCGGGGATTATCTTTTTGGAGCGTTCTTTTTCCCACTGCTACAGCAGCATGACATCTTCTAAGTTCATGAACCATCTCTCTTGCAGCATCACCTGTAATCCATTTTGAACTACTGCTGCAATCAGCAATCCTGCCATCAAGAGTCATGGCCAGTTTCAAAGTTACCCATGCTCTTTTCATTTTAACAGCCCAGAAAAAATCTTCATTTATAAGAGATGCTTCATCACCCAACATCCCCGTTTTCACTTCAATACCATGATTCTTTAAAACACGGCAGCCCTTGCCAGCAACAGCCGGGTTTGGGTCTTCAACTGCAAAAACCACTTTTTTTAATCCGCAGGCAATAATCGAATCACAGCATGGTGGAGTCCGTCCGAAATGACAACAAGGTTCAAGGGTAACATAAAGAGTTGCACCTTTAGCCTTATTACCAGCTTGTTTCAAGGCAACTATCTCTGCATGCGGTCCACCACATTTCTGAGTAGCACCTTTTCCGATTATATTATTATCGGAATCAACTATAACAGCACCTACAGCAGGATTGGGAAAAGTTTTACCCTTTACAGAACATGCCAGATCAAGAGCCATGCGCATATAAAGGACATCAGATTCCAGAAATTGTCTCATCAAACAGTTCTCTCCATACATTCACGATTTTTACCCATCAAATATATTTAAAAACCTGCACTAAAACAGCCATATTGAAAACTGACTATTAAGGTATTTGCGATTGTTATGATTAACAAGTATTTTTACAGAGTGAAAAAAACAGTAAAAACACATAATGATCTTCTGATTTCACTGGCATCCAAAGGTGATCCGGTTGCTTTTCATGCACTGATCTCCCCTTTACTCGAAAAAAATTATATAGAAATGAGAATTAATGGTAAATCTCATTCAGATTCCTGTGAAATACTTTTTTCAGATGCCCTTACACTTTTCAATTTTTTTAAGAAATCATCCGCACCGGATAATTTTGACGAGTGGGTAAATGAACAGAATCTGATAAACGTTCCTGATCAGGATAAAGAAGACCGGAAATTATCAGCCGACCAGAAATCTGCAGTCAGGCAGTTCAGCCAGGAACTTCAACGTTATCTGATTCGCATGACCTCAAACAGTAAATTTTCACGTTTCTCAAATACTGTCACCCTGTTTTCAAACCCCTGGTTCAAATATGGCTCTATTGCCGCATCAGTACTGCTGGCACTGCTTTCTTTATACCTTGTTTTGCTTTTTTCAAATTCAGCGATAATATTAATATTCAAAACATCGGAAAAAGAGTATACAATCACCTACCCATTCAATGAAAATGTTACAAAAACAATAGATACAACAAAGATAGACACCAATAAAACCACCGAAAACAGCGACTCCAGTTCAGAAGAATCTGCCGATTCCCTTTCTGACACAGTAGATCAAAATGATGAGAATTTGACAAAGTCAGTTCCTGAAAAAAAAAAGATCGCTAAACCAAATCCAGTCAGTTATAATCCAAAACCGGCAAAACCGGTTTATACACCCAAACCGGAACCCCAGCAAATCACTCCAAAACCAAAACCGGTTCCAATTCCTGCTCCTGAACCTGTTGAACAACCAGTTACAGAACCAACAGTCTCTCAAGCTGCTCCTGCACCTGTTACACAATCAATAACTGTTAACGAAACAGAGCCAGACGAAAGTTCCAGTCCACAACAATCAACGTCACAAAGTACTTATTCGGAACCGGAGTCTGAACCGTATACAGACTAAGCCTGAATGTGATCGCATACCTTTTTCCAAGAAATTAAATCCTGAAAACAGACTTTGGAGTTTTTAACCAGTTTTTTTTGAGCAAAAGTAGTGGTTAAATATCTATATCAATTCTGTTAATCAAACAGTTTCCTGCAGGACCTGATATTACTGCAGAACGATTTTTAGAACCAGTCTGGCTCGAAAATCAAAGAAATATTGACATTTCGTTCAGTTTGTTGTATAAATGTGAAGTGATAATCTTATTATTTTAACCACCTGATTTTGTGAGAATTAAATCTGAATTGCAAGATTTTTTATACTGTTTTCCTCAAGACTCTTTTTCAGCAACTGACACGCATTGCCATCAGTGTTTATTACATTTATTTTTGATAAGAACTGTTTGATATGAAAGATCCTGTTATTATTTCAGTTGGTGGTGGAAAAGGAGGAGTAGGAAAAAGTACTATCACTACCAATATTGGAGCGGTTTTAACAACCAGAGGCTTTTCGGTTGGTTACATAGATGCAGATCTGGGAGGTGCAAACCTTCATCTCTGCCTGGGGATAAAGCGGCCCCGAACTGGTTTGCAGGATTATATCAAAGGAAGATATAAACATCTCAATGAAGTTGCAGTTCAAACAGTTATTCCCAATACCTGGTTAATCAGCGGTGCCAGCGATATTCTTGAGCTGGCCAATCCAAATTTCGCCCAGAAACAAAAGATCATTAATAATCTGAAAAAAATGGATGCTGATTATATACTTGTTGATCTGGGGGCTGGAAGTGATTACCATATAACCGATTTTTATGCAGCTTTTCCGTTCGGGATTGTTGTAATCGACGGCTTTCCGACATCAGTGGAAAATGCATACGCTTTTTTGAAAAACGGAATTATAAGAGGACTTGTACATCTGTTCAGAGGAAATAAGGAACTGCAAAACCGTATCAGGAACTTTTCCGACCCTGTCAGCAAAAAAGGGTTTTCTACTGTTGATCAGTTAATAGGGAATCTTGAAAAAGATTATACAAATGAAGTCACAATAATCCGACAATGGCTTCAGAGCCGTAAAACATTTCTTATTTTGAATATGGTTAAAAGTGGTGAAGATATCAGAATAGGGACACGATTTGCCGAACTGGTAAAAAAATATCTCTCAATCCCGCTTCATTACATCGGGTATATTATTTACTCTCCCGAAATAAGAAAATCTATCAGGGCAATGCACCCTTTTATTCTGAATCCGCAAAATTCAAAAACAAAAGAGTGTTTTGTTGCAGTTACTCAAAATCTTGTAAAAGTAACACAAAATCCTTATCTGAACCCCTAAAATCCCAAATCTTGATCCGTATTTCAAGCATCCAAAAAAAAAATTCCCTGATACATAACAATTCTCAATCAGATACAATTACAGATTTTTTCATTTGGGATAGCAAATTCTTTTTCAAAATACTAAATTTAATTCATATTTGATTTTAATTTTAAGATCCGCTTAATAAAACTGGTAATTTTTACTCTAATTACACACTGGTAAAACAATGGCAAAAAAAATCTTGATTGTCGGTTCACAGGGTCAGCTTGGTTCCGATATGGTGGAACAGTCCATAAACTCAGGATACGAAGTTACAGGTTACGATTTTCCCCAGATAGATATAACATCAAAAGACATTACTGTTTCTCTGGCATCCCGAATTAAACCGGATATTATTATCAATTGTTCTGCGTTTACGGCAGTTGATGAGTGTGAAAGCAAAGTCAATGAAGCATTTGCAGTAAATGCAACCGGACCGCAGAATCTGGCTTTGGCTGCACAGGAAAACGGTTCATTACTGGTACATATCAGTACTGATTATGTTTTTGATGGAGAGAAGGAAAGCCCATATACCGAAAACGACATCTGCACCCCAAAAAGTGTATATGGAAAATCAAAGCTTGAGGGTGAACAAAGAATCCAGTCGGTCTGCAATAAACATCAGATCTTTCGTATAGCCTGGTTATATGGAACCAAGGGGAAGAATTTTGTCAAATCAATCAGAAATGCAGCTTTGGCCAAAAGCAAACAGAATGAAACTCTCAGGGTTGTTAACGACCAGATCGGAACTCCGACATACACGGTTGAAGTTTGCCGTCAGATACTTAATACTATAGATCATCCCTTGTATGGGATATTTCATTGTACCTGTGAGGGATTTTGTTCCTGGTATGACTTTGCATCAGTGATTATCAAGGCTTCAGATATCAGGGTTAATCTTGAGCCATGCACAACAGAAGAGTTTCCCAGACCAGCTCCGCGGCCTCATAACAGTGTTCTGGAAAACAGCCGCTTGAAAAAACATGGAATCAACATTACATCCTGTTGGGAAAAAGGATTTGAGAAATTCCTTAATGAAGAAAAGTTACAATCCATATATAAAAGGAGATCCATTTGAAAAAGATACTTGTGACCGGTGGCGCCGGTTTTATTGGTTCAAATTTTATCATGCATATTCTTGAACAAAAAACCGATTGTTTGATTGTTAATCTTGACATTTTAACATACGCCGGAAACACAGACAATCTCCTTTCTGTCTGTAATGATCATCGTTATACATTTGTTCGGGGTGATATATGCGACCAGGAACTTGTAAACAATCTGTTTACCAGATTCGATTTTGATAAAGTCGTCCATTTCGCAGCAGAAAGCCACGTAGACCGAAGCATTACCTGTCCGGAACAGTTTGTACAAACAAATGTCCTTGGCACTCAGATACTACTCCAGACAGCAAAAAACTACTGGAACAATGATTTCGATTCAAAACGGTTTATTCATGTATCCACCGATGAAGTCTATGGCTCTCTTGGCCAGGGCGGATATTTTACTGAAGATACACCGCTGGCTCCAAACAGTCCATACTCTGCATCAAAGGCAGGAAGCGATCTTCTGGCACGGGCATTTTATGAAACATACCAGTTTCCTTCAATAATAACACGATGTTCAAACAATTATGGACCCTTTCAATTTCCAGAGAAACTTATTCCCCTTATGATCACAAATGCTCTTCGTGATATTCCGCTTCCGGTTTACGGTGATGGAATGAATGTTCGGGACTGGCTTTATGTAAGGGATCACTGCAGGGCTATTGAACAGGTTCTGGACAAAGGTGTTCCCGGCAGAATTTACAATATTGGCGGAAATAACGAATGGCATAATATTGATATTGTGAAACTGATTTGTACAGAAATTGGGAAACCACACAGTCTTATATCTTTTGTAAAAGATCGCCTTGGTCACGACCGACGGTACGCAATAGACGCATCACGGATAAAAAACGAACTGGGATGGACTCCTTCAGTTACTTTCGAACAGGGAATCCGGGAAACCATAAGCTGGTATCTGAACAATACAGAATGGTGGGAAAAAATTCTTAACCGCACAACAGAAATTACAGCCTGATCTATTATTTTAATAACCTGCAATCAGATTATCGGGTTTACTAGACAGATTCCACTGAGCATCCCCAACCAGGAAACTCATCACCCTTGTTTCTGTTATTTTCCCACTGAAGAGGCTGCAGGTTACTTATGTCATCGTTGCCCCCCTTTATAACAGGCTGAATATGATCGATCTCCCATCCTGTTCCATTTTCGGCCCTGACACAATACTGTTCTTTGTCAATCCATGCTCCACATGAATCCTTTCGCCTTATAGATGGATCTATTCCCTGAACTATTTTACCCCTGTTCCAGACCATTTTCACTATTTCAGGCTTAAAAGGGTGACCATGAATATCTGTACCGTGATCTCTTGGCATCTGTGCACCTCCTGATATACTGATTACCAATTGTTAACTTGCAATTATAGAGACATATTCGATACCGAATTCCGACCCCGAATAATATTTACAATACTTTTGTGGTTTCTCTTATTCCCATCCCAAAATCGGGGTCCAAATTCCGGGTCGATATCGACTATGCTTCCTCTGTATTCTCTGTTTTCATATTACGATTCGATTTCAATTCCGAAAATAAAATCATTACAGATATAGCCTTCAAAGTTCTAATTTCAAATTAATCGTTTCCATTCAGGTAACTTTTTAAAAGTATCAATCACTGTACCACAAAGATGGCACAATGATTGATACTTTTCTATCCATTGCATTCTCAATTTTTTCCTTACTTAACAAGGTATTACAATATGAGAATTATACCCATACTTATCTTCCACCTGTTTGTCAGTTGCGTCTTCGCAGAATATTTCGGCAAGAACAAAGTCCAGTACGAAAGCTTTGATTTTCAGATCCTCAAGACCAAACAATTTGATATTTATTACTACCCGGAAGCAACCGAGACGGTTTATGATGCTGCACGGATGCTTGAGAGATGGAATCGCAGACTGAAACTGATTTTTGATTACAATCTTCCGAAAAATCAACCCATAATTCTATATGCAAACCATGCTGATTTTCAACAGACAAATACTATTGGAAGCCAGATTCCACAGGAAACAGGAGGATTTACAGAAGGTTTCATGAACAGGATTGTGATACCTCTTACAGGTATCTATTCCGAAAATGATCATGTTCTTGGTCATGAATTAACACACGCATTTCATTATACTCTCATGAAAGAGAGTGAATATGGCATTACAGCAAGCCAACAGATACCATTATGGTTCATAGAAGGAATGTCTGAATATCTGACTATCGGTTCCCTTTCACCTCACACGTCAATGTGGCTCAGAGATGCCCTGCTTTTTGATGACCTGCCGTCAATAACTCAAATAAGTAAAAATTCTGAATATTTTCCCTACCGTTATGGACATGCCTTATGGGCTTATATCGGTGGCACTTTCGGAGACCGAATTACAGGTATTCTATTCAAGTCAATTCTTAATCTGGGCTGGTTTAATGCTTTCAGTACAGTTCTTGGTACCAATATAGATACGCTTTCATTACAGTGGCAACAAGCTGTCAGGGATGCATACGAACCGGTTCTTGAAGGGAGAAGTAAACCAGAAGCCACAGGAAAAAGGATAGTAGATGATCCATCCATAAATCTTTCACCAAGTATCAGTCCTGATGGGAAGCATGTTGCTTTTCTCTCAACGAAAGACCTGTTTTCAATTGATCTTTTTCTGGCAGATGTTCAAAGCGGTAAAATAACCAAAAAGCTTGCAAGTTCGCAGACTGATGAGCATTTTGATGCACTTCGATTCATTAATTCATCAGGTGCCTGGTCTCCTGACGGGAAATCATTTGCATTTCCTGTTTACAAAAAAGGCAACAACTCCATTGCAATTATCAATATTAAAAAAACCGGAGTAAGAAAGATATACGATTTTTCCGATGTAACAGAGATTACAGCAGTGTCATGGTCACCGGATGCCAGAAAACTTTTAATATCCGGAACAAAAGGCGCAATCAGCGACCTTTACCTTCTTGATCTGCAAACTTCTTCATGCGCACAACTGACAAATGATCGTTATGCCCAGATTCAGCCATCATGGTCTCCTGACGGCAGACAGATCGTATTTTCGACCGATCTTGGATCAAATACTTGCTTTGACTCCCTGACATTCTCTCCCCCAAAAATCGGTTTGTATAATCTGGACACAAAAGAGACCAGTCTGATCAGTATTGCTCCGTGGGCGAAACATATAAATCCACAGTTCTCTGTGGATGGTAAAGACATTTTCTTTATTTCAGATCCTGACGGGATCAGTGATCTTTACCGTTATTCTACAGAAACAGATGAATTCTTCAGGATCACCAAAATTGCAACAGGAATTACAGGCCTGAGCGAACTGTCTTCAGCAATGTCCATAGCTTCAAGAAGCGGCCAGATTGTATTTAGTGTATTCGAAAAATCGGACTACAAGATTCAATGCCTTGAAAAAGATCAAACAGATGGTGTATTGTTTACTCCTAATAAAATGGATTATATTCAGAATGTTACCCTCCCTCCGCAAAAAAAACATGATCCGCTTGTAGACAGATATCTCTCATCCCCTCTTGACGGGCTTCCCCGCGACACATCTTCATTTGACTCTTATAAGTACCGGCCACGCCTGAAACTTCTTTATGCCGGACAACTTGCAGCCGGAATCAGTGCCAGCCCGCTTGGAGTCGGTATGGCGGGTGGAGTATCATTTCTTTTCAGCGATATACTTGGCAATAACTATCTTGGCCTTGGAGCCATGCTCAATGGAACGGTAAAAGATTTTGGTGCTGAAGCGTTTTACATAAATACAGAAAAAAGACTAAACTGGGGAATATCACTCAGCCGAATACCATACATCTCCAGCAGAGCTGTTCTGGAATCGGACAGCGCTTCAGAAAATGGTGATATGCAAAGAATCACGTTTATAGATCAACGAACCTACGAAAATCAGATAAGCCTGATTGCTCAGTATCCTTTTTCTTCATACCGCAGATTTGAATTCAGCACTGCATACGAGAGAATCAGTTATGATTATGATGCAGAGAGAATTTATGCTCTTGACGGCATGATAGTTGACAGGGAACGTGGCGTAGTATCGGAAACCGAACCCTTACCCCTCGATCTTTTTTCCAATTCTGTAGCCTATGTTGGAGATTATTCGTTTTTTGGCTTTACAGGGCCTGTAAAGGGGTTTCGTTTCCGTTATGAACTTGATCCTACCATTGGATCTCTTCAATTCCTCTCGGCTCTTGTGGATTTCAGAGGCTATTTTCTTTTCCGACAATTAACTTTTGCATTCCGTTTGATGCATTTCGGGCGGTATCTGAAAGACTCCGAAAGCGATTACCTTTCTTTACTCTTTCTTGGGTATGAAACCTGGATAAGAGGTTACAGTTACTATTCTTTCGATTTCAGTCAATGCAGCGATTCTCTGGGCAACTGCCCCGAATTTGACAGGCTGTTGGGATCAAGAATCGGAGTTGTGAATCTGGAGCTCCGATACCCGCTTTTTGGCAATAAACAGTTCGGACTGTTTAATTTTCCCTATCTTCCAACCGAACTGGCTGTTTTTCTTGATGGAGGGGTTGCCTGGACAAAAAAGAACCATCCGGTTTTCAAACTAAATGGAAGCAGTAACGAACGAACTCCAGTACTGAGCCTTGGAGCTACAACACGTTTCAACCTGTTCGGGCTGCTTGTTTTACAAATATACTATGCATATCCATTCCAGAGATCGGATGGTGAAGGTAATTGGGGGTTTTTCCTTGCACCTGGATGGTAAGATTTATATTTTTTCTAAATAGTAACGATTCCTTTACGCAATCTGTTTCGTGGATATTGGATTAAAGAATCAGATCCAGAACACATAATATGCAGTTATCGGGATTACGATAACGATTACGACGATAACAATTGTAGTTTTTTTCTTCATTTACCATTCACCATTCATAATTCACCATTTTATATGCAGCTTATCGTAAATTAATCGTCTCCATTCAGGTATTTTTTTATATCAAATGAGGTAATTTCTGGTGAAATATTTTGCGTACGGCTCAAATATGGATATAAACGACCTTTTGCAATGGTGCAAAACAAGAAAGCTTTCTCTTTCACAATTTGAACTGACAGGTACGGCATACATTGAGGGATTCAGACTGTCTTTCAACCACTATTCCAAAGAACGACAAGGTGGAGTTGCCAATATCATGCCCCAACATGATCCGGATAATTCTGACATTCGTACATACGGTCTTTTATTTGAAATAGATAATCAAACCAGAGATATTATTCGGAAAAAAGAGGGTTATCCACAGGATTATGGTGAAATCGAATTGTGCGTACATCTTGCAAACGGTACCACAGTAAAAGCAATGACCTATAAAGTTCAAAAAAAAATGGAAACAGTTTCTGAACAAAAACCAACAGAATACTATCTGGGTCTTATCTTGTCTAATGCACGCAAGAACCATTTTCCGCAGTATTACCTCTCTTTTCTGGAAAGTTTTGATAGACAGGTAAAATAATGTATATTTTGTTCCATTATTGTTTGATTTAATGTATATCCTGCGATTAGAAACGTTTTTTAATAGAGTAATATGCTGACTATAAAAATTGATGACAGAATTGAATTAAGGCAGATTCAAATTACAGATGCATCGGATATTTTCGAAACCATAAATTTCCAAAGGGCATATCTTGGAAAATGGCTGCCTTTTGTTGAATACACAAAAACCATTCATGATTCAGAACTTTTTATCAATTCGATATATTCCGAACCGCCAGAAAAACAGGAACTGGTTTTTGTAATACATTTCGAGAAGAAATTTGCCGGTATAATTGGTTTTAAGGATACCGACAAAACAAACAAGAAAACTGAAATAGGATATTGGTTGTCTGAGTCATTCCAAAAAAAGGGAATTATTACTGAATCTTTAAAAAAACTTATCCACCATGCATTTGAGAAAATGGATATCAACAGAATACAAATAAAATGTGCTGCAGAAAATATCAGGAGCCAGAAGATTCCCAAAAGGCTGAATTTTGTTTTTGAAGGAATTGAGCGGGATGGTGAATTGTTATCTGATGGAGAATTTACAGACCTGGAAGTCTACAGTATCATAAGAAGAGACAGGAATACATAATTTTAACCTGCCAACCTGGTTCAGCAGTATCAGGTTATTAACCTGCAGGCCCGGCTGAAGGGACACTAATTTCAGATGAGCAATGGGGTACACTGTTTAAAACATATGTAAATAAGGAATATTTTTTCCAGTAACTCTACTGCGTTTATGAAATCAGTTTAATAAAGACAATTTTATGCCTGAATACACAGTTTTTTCAATTAATTTTTTAAAACAGGCGTTTCTTTTTCGGGCAGGTGCAACATATTATATTTTTTAGATTTTTAAAGGATATAATATGTTCGAAATAACCACCGAAGCACAATTCTCCGCTGCTCACCGTTTAAAAAATTACCAGGGACCATGCGAAAATCTCCATGGACACAACTGGCTTGTAAGGGCAACAGTAAAATGCACAACTTTAGACCAAAGTGGAATTGGTATTGATTTTAAAATTCTCAAAAACAATTTGAAACAGATTATTGAAGAGTTTGATCATAAGGATCTCAATGCAGTTCTGGGTGATCTTAACCCCTCTTCAGAAAATATCGCCCGTTTGATCTATTCAAAACTGAAAAAATCACTTGAAGACTGGGATGGCTCCGTGTCGCGTGTTGAAGTATACGAAACTCCGGGAAATTGTGCAGCTTACTATGAATAAGCTTGAGGTATGTGAAATTTTCAAATCGATTCAGGGTGAATCGACTCTTGCAGGTACTCTGTGCTCTTTTGTCCGATTAAGCGGATGTAACCTTTCCTGTACCTATTGCGACACACAGTATGCCCAAACTGAATCAACTCCCATGATAATTGATGAGGTTGTAGAAAAAATCGAAACTCATTCTACGAAAATTGTTGAAATTACCGGCGGAGAGCCGCTTTTACAGAAACCTACGCCAATACTGTGTGATATATTTTTACAAAAAGGGTATACAGTACTTGTCGAAACCAATGGGAGTTGTGACATAGCTGTAATTTCCCCGAAGTGTAAAAGAATTGTTGATATCAAATGCCCTTCAAGCGGTATGTGCGGATCATTTCTTGAAAGTAATTATGATCAGATAACAAGTTTTGACGAACTAAAGTTTGTGATCAGTGATAAAAATGATTTTGACTGGGCAAAGGATCTGGTTTTTTCCCGAAAACTGGATCAGCTAACAACAGTTATTTTTTCGCCAAATCTTGACAAAATTTCTCCGGCACAAATTGCAGAATGGATCGTGAATTCATCAGTTCCGGTTCGATTTGGAATACAGCTCCACAAGATAATCTGGGGGAAAAAGAGAGGTGTATAGTCAGATGAAAAAAGCGGTTATTCTTCTCAGTGGTGGCCTTGATTCTGCGACATGCTGTGCATACGCAAGAAAAGAGTTATTCAGACTATATGCAATGAGCTTTTCTTACGGGCAGCGCCACTCTGTGGAGCTTGAAGCAGCAAAAAGGGTTGCATCCTTTTTTAATGTGGATCAACATAAAATTATCAATATAGATCTAAGGGCTTTTGGTGGAAGTTCACTTACTTCATCAGATTTAAATGTACCCAAAAACAGAACACCGGAAAATGAAAATTCGATTCCAAATACGTATGTACCTGCACGAAACACCATTTTCCTCTCTTACGCTTTAGGATGGGCCGAAGTATTAAAATGTCATGATATTTTTATCGGAGTAAACTCTGTAGATTACAGTGGCTATCCGGATTGTCGTCCTGAATTTATCGCTTCTTATGAAAAAATGGCAAATCTTGCAACCAAATCGGCTGTTGAGGGTAACCTGATAAAGATACATACTCCGTTAATTTCCATGAGCAAAGCCGACATAATCAAGGCAGGAACAGACCTGGGTGTTGATTACAGTATCACCCACAGTTGTTATGACCCGTCACCCGATGGACATGCGTGTGGTACCTGCGATAGTTGTATTATCCGCAGAAACGGTTTTTCATCAGCTCATATCAAAGATCCTACAAAATACATTTCAAAGGAAAAAAGATGACTTCAGGAACTCTTTCGAAAAGAATCGGAGAGTTGTTGATTAAAAACAGGTTAACTGTCAGTGTAGCAGAATCCTGTACCGGAGGCCTGATTGGTGCGAGCCTGACAGATTGCGCCGGATCATCACAATATTTCAAGGGTGGAATTATTGCATACGATAACAGTATCAAGGAACGCATCCTTAAAGTACCTCAAAATATACTGCAAAGCAAGGGAGCAGTAAGTGAAGGAACTGTTATCGCAATGGCCAAAGGTGCCTGTTCTCTTCTTGAAACAGAATGTGCGATCTCTGTATCCGGAGTTGCAGGCCCGGGTGGAGGAACTCCTCAAAAGCCGGTAGGACTGGTTTATATCGGGATTGTCGTAAACGATTATACGCAAAGTTTCAGGAATGTTTTTACAGGCAATAGAGCGGAAGTTCGGCAGAAAACAGTCCTTGAAGCACTTGGTATTTTTCTTGAGATTTTAGAAAATACTGTTTAGATTTATTTTAGCAGATTTATAGTCTATTATTAAATATCTGGTTAGCTGTGCGTCACACTCCCCGAAATTTGAACAAAATGTCGAGTAGAACGGAGCAGTCTCCTGCTCCGACCCTCTCGGAACCGTGCAAGGCAGCTTTCCCACATACCGCACTTTAATGGTGCACGGGGTTCACGCAAACAGCGGTCTTTAGCCCCATACAATTTATAATAGTGCTTATTATCCGATTTAGTACCTTTTTTTATTATTCACAAACACTTGCCTTTTTATGCAACGAAATACAATATTGTTTTTGCACAACGAGACAGATTATGGATATAGATAAAAATCAGAAACTTGATCCTGTCAGTTTTTCCATATGGCTGACAGGATCAATTTTAGGAAAAACATGGCGGGTTTCGGTTAAATCTAAACCTCAGCCCGATCCATATAATGATTTTGGAACCGGACGTATCTACAGTTTATGGCATTCACAGCTTCTGCCTCTGGCTTTCATTTTCCGCAATACAGGAAAAACGGCTGTGATTTCCAGGAGTCGTGACGGAGTACGGGCTGCAAATGTGACAAAAAAATGGAAATACGATGTAATCTATGGATCATCAAGTAAGGGCGGGATGTCAGCACTACGCCAGTGTATACGGGTCCTGAAAATGAACCGGTGTACCGTAATTACTCCTGACGGGCCCAGAGGCCCCAGAGAAATCATAAAAAACGGAATAGCTCAACTTTCCTTGATTTCGGGTGCTCCTGTAGTGCCGATATCTGCATTTGCAGATTCGTACTGGCGCCTTAAATCCTGGGATCGGTTTGTTATTCCCAAACCATTTTCAAAAATTACAGTTCATGTTTCAGAACCAATTTACCCGCAAAAAATTACCGGTGATAATAAACTCGAACAGATGAAAACCCTGATTCAGGAAAAAATGAATGATTTCAAACTGGCCTGATAACATCTACATTCTGATACCTGCATACAATACAAGTAATCTGCTGGAAAAATTCATTCCTGCACTTATTGACAAAGTCCCTTCAGAAAGGATATGTATAGTCAATGATGCTTCTGAAGATAATATTCACAATGTATGCGAAAAATGGAATATAACCTGCCTGGATCATCATGAAAATATGGGTAAGGGAGCAGCCCTTAAAACCGGTTTTGAGCACCTTATAGAAAAAGGTGCCCGTTGGATAATAACCATGGATGCAGACGGACAACATGCAGTTGAGGATATTCCGAAATTTATTGACGCAGCACAAAAGAATCCATCTTCGGGCATTATTATTGGCGCGAGATCCATGAGAATTGGTATAATGCCGGTAATGCGAATCTGTTCAAACAAAATCACTTCATCTATTCTATCAATTTTCAGCGGTACAAGGATCAAAGACAGCCAGTGCGGATACCGAATCTACTCGACAGATTTGCTCAAAAGAATAAACCTGGAATATTCAAGGTTCCAGATGGAATCTGAAGTAATTTTAAAGGCAGTTTTTTACGATTTTATGGTCCTTTTTACTGATGTGCAAACATTATATTTTAATAAACAAAGTCATATTTCTCATTTTAAAGACACTCTTCGCTGGATAGCAGCCGTTGTAAGAATCTGGTTCCAGTTGGTTTCTTCATCCCGCAACAATAAAAAAGGTGATTTTTCAGGAAATAAAAATGAATATTAATTTAAACCCCGATATAGCTCGTGAGAGATTGATCAAAAAATTACGTGACAAGGGTATAACAGATGAGCATGTGCTTGAAGCGTTTCGCAAAGTACCAAGACATCTGTTTGTTGACGGAGCGATGTATGCTCAGGCTTATGATGACAATGCTTTACCTATAGGATTCGGTCAGACAATTTCTCAACCCTATATTGTAGCCTTGATGTCGGAGCTTCTTGAACTTAAAAAAGATGAAAAAATTCTGGAAATCGGAACCGGTTCCGGTTTCCAGGCCGCGATTTTAGCACAGTTTTCGCGCAGAGTTTACACTATAGAACGCAACCGCGAACTTGGTGAAACAGCTCGTAAAAGATTACGCTCCATGGGATATGAAAACATCGTTTTTAAAACAGGTGACGGCACTTGCGGATGGGCTCAATTTGCTCCATTCAATAAAATTATTGTAACTGCTGGTGCTCCAGTTGTGCCCCAAACTCTCTCAGATCAGCTCGCGATTGGCGGAAGAATGATTATTCCTACTGGAGACCGAAAAAACCAGTGTCTGTCCATTTACGACAAAACAGAACAGGGAATGGAATATCACAGCGTAGGTGACGTGGTTTTTGTCCCGCTTATAGGAGAACATGGATGGGAAAAGTGATAATGAACAGACCACTGGAACAGTGGTCGTTACGATCGATCTGGTGGTGTTAACCGCCGCACTGCAATGCCACATTATTCCTGCACCTATAAAAGTTTCAGCAAAGCTTTTTGTCTCATATTAAATAAATTAAAGATCAACTACAACGAATCCAAATGCGGTAATGTGAATTTCTAACTCAAGTTGAACACTTAACACCTCCGTGTTTCCCGGCTTGGAAGTTTCCCCATTTGGGAGAATCTGTGTCAGGGGCGCTTGATACCTTACCTGCTGTTCACAAAAAACTTTCTGTAACTGACATTCTTATCTTTTGTATGTTTCAGTATATAACTTCCTGAGCTTAAACCGGTATTCTTTAAATATGCACTATTTTCCATAACTTTAAGCCTTTTACCCCTGAAATCAAATATCTCTATTCGCTGTGGTTTTGAAATCAGTTGTTTGTTCTTTATCTTTGAAACTGATACAGGAGGTCTGACAAGAACACAAACAGAAATGGTGTTTTCGCCGTCGTTGTTATCTGATGCGGTTACAGTTATAACCGTATCTGTATCACCTGTAAGGGGAGTAAAAGTAAGCTCATTACCAGATACACTCATCCAGTCTGTTATATTTTCGAACGAAAGTGTAACAGAATCATTATCCGGATCTCTGACAGAAACAGTCCAGGTGAATGTAGAATTTGGAGCTATTGTAATGGTATCGGGCGGATCTATAAACTCTGGTGGATTATTAGCTGTATTTGATATTACATTGAAATAACTGCTCACTGCGTTAATTTCCGGTTCATCACTTTTGCTGACCCTGATCTGGTATTGTGAAGAAAGTGTGGAAGGTACTGTCCAGTGATACGGCATTCTGTTAAGTACCGGACCTGCGATTTTTTGCCACTCAGAAGATCCGGTTCTGTATTCTATTGTCACACTGTCGATACATCCCACCGTTGCCCAGAGTATGGGAAGAGTTGTGCCGGCTTTATATTCCTTACCCTCTTTTGGCACATGCATATCTATTCTGGTTACAGATCCGCAGTCATCTTTATGCTGGTCGTAGATAAGAAGCGGCTTGTGTCGAAACCCTATGACTATTCTGTTACTGAGATGGTCGACTTTTTTTGACAGTTTCCCATCTTATTTTAAGTGGTCTTATCCGTATTGTCTATCATGCAGCCTTCTTTAATATAATTTCTCCATTATATATTTGTGCAGGAAAA
>JAAYEB010000217.1 GCA_012728995.1 Fibrobacter sp.
AGAAAAGCATCAGAACCCTTGATGATATTAAACCAAGAATTGAATGCACTATTAATTGTTTGCTCTGATAATTTAATTGGAAAACTTGAAGAATTAAAGCAGTTAACTACAGATTTTAACAATGAAATGAGAAATGCATTACAATTAGCTTCTCCAATTGACCCTAATAGTATAGCACAACAGTTCAGTGACTTGGGCCATAATATACGTTGGCAACGATTTAATAGTCTTAATGATGAAATTATACACCAAATGAGGCAGGAATTGGGTATTAAGTAGAATTCATTATTGTTCCTTTTCCTGCTCAAAACTAAACAACTTTTCCACAAGTTTCACAACATTTGTTGCCGGATTCATCTTAGGAGCGTCACTTTCCACCGCATTTTCTAAAAGACGATTAGCATTTCGTATAGCATTATTCACCTTGGGTTCCAGTTCAGCAAATAAATTTGTATCATTTTTCTGATACTTCTTCCCGAGACATTTACTTAAACGCGCAATTAGTTCATCGCGATCAATACCAGTGTTTCTATATTCGAAATGAAGTAGATACCACAATTCAAAGCTTGGGTTTGACCACGCGACATCAACACCGATGTCTTTTGCTCTTGTAATTGCTTTCATGTAATCGTCTAGTGTATGTCCTCCACCACCAGTCCGTTCTTTGTCACGGTCAATCACAATCCATCTTTCTTCATAATCCTTGTATGTGTATCCCGTATTAGTCACACACTGTAACAGATCATTCAGAACGCCTGTGGGATTTGTATGCTTATGCGGTGCTATCACACATGATAATTTTGAAATTGTATGTGAGCGCTTTAATCTGTCGAAAAAAGCCTCAAAATAAAACCGTTCAGTTTTTTCACCTTCACACGCCAGCATTATCAACTGCCTTTGGTTTTTTATGTTTTCTTTTCTTGATTTATGCGAACGTAATTTTTTTCGTTCCTCTTTGTAACCTTTTCTGTGGCGCAATCTTGCCATTACTCTGTCCCCCTGAAAGAACCCAGATACGGTATTGCACCAAATTTTCCCTGTATATATGCTTTTTTAATATTATCAGTTTGACGAATATTCTTAAACTCCACCAGTGATGTCAGATGTGTAGCGCCAAAAGAGTCCTTTTCAGTAAACCATATCTGTGATTTGTGGAATAGTTCCTGATTGAGCAGGTTTGTATCATGGGTTGCAAATATGAGTTGTGCTCCGTTTTTATTAACTTTGGGGTCATTAAAAAGCGAAATCAGCGAAAGAGTTAATAGTGGATGCAGACTCGATTCAAGCTCATCAACCAAAAGAATATTCCCGCTTCTGAGCGTATCTATAAATGGTGCTGTCAGGCAAAAAAATTTCTTTGTGCCTTCTGATTCATCTGTATCAAGTTCAAATTTGACTGTTCCGTTTTTGTTTGCGGTATTATCAAATTTTTTATGGGTAACCATCACATCAATACTTGCCAGGGCAGAACCATCAGTGATAATTTTTTCTTTAATCTTTTGTGGAATTGGAAGTTTTTCAAATTCTGTCGGTGCTATTACCTTCTCATCTACATCAATGTCTTCAACTCCAAGATCTGCTGCCCGTACAAGCTTAACTATCTCTGAGCGGAAATCTGCATTTTCCATTTCTTTAAGTGTATAAGCTAAATAATTATTAGGTTTCAACCCATTTATAAGATTTACTTTGCTGAACCATTCCAAAACAGATTTTGAAACCTCTCCACCCTCCTGATCACACTTCCAAATAAATAAACTGTTAGGAAGTACTTTTACTCCTTTACCCTCTTTGAATTTCTCCGGATTAACATAAAATTCTTTATCTTCTGTATCACGATAAAAAAGTTTCGCTTCTTTCCCGTTACTGTCGGCAAACAACCATTCCGAATAAACTGTTTTGTTATCAGCTTCAAAACCGTAGCGGTATTTAACCTGGTTTTGAAAAAAAACTGTTTCAAATATACTGGACCCGTTTTCCGTTTCTTCAGAAAGCCGAAATGGTTCATGTGGAAGAATATCAGTTGATTGAAACACCTTTGTTGTATTAAGCACCATCGAACGCATGAAACTGAATGCCCGCAAAACATTACTTTTTCCGCTGGCGTTTGCACCATAAATTGCAGCACTGGTAAGAAGTTTGTAATCCCGAACCGTATTAACATTTTTTTCGTTGTTTGTTCCGGAAACCATACTTAAAGTTACCGGTTCCTTTATAGACCTGAAATTTTCCACCATGAATTGGATAAGCATACATTCTCCTTTAAAATCGTATCGTCTACTGAAATATAATTAGTATCTGCAAGAATTGTGCAATTTTTAAGGTTATTTCGGGCAATTATCCAATAATAGTTTAAATTGAACTTATGTTATCTTTCAACAATCACTTTGTTACCAGTCTATTATGCACAAAATCAATTGTGTTCAATAATGCCTTTTTCCCCAAAAAGGCTTGAGCATAGTAATATTGACCCAGAATGTCGTTTGTGAAAATTTCCTTTTTTTAATGATGGCACTTGTGGAAAGATTCAGAACCGCCGCCGTACTAAGAAAATTCCATAACACACTGATCAATTATTTTTCCCGTTCGCCGCGGCATATCTTGTTCTGACTCTCGTTGATAAAAAATTAAAATTCCAGGATTTATTTTATATTCCTTTTTTCCTTGTAACCTCTTTAAACTATATTGAATAGACATTTATATACAATCATGTATTGCACAATCCCTTTAGCGGGTTTATACAGAAAAATCAGATTTTTGTAATCTGGAATAATGGCATATGGATATGCTATGAATGATTGCAGGTTGTAATAGGTTTTGGAAATAAAGGCGGTTAAAGGTATGGAAACAATTCGAATTGATCTTCAAGATGAAACTTCATTGCCAATTACATTAAAATGCGGGCAGTCATACACCTTTGTTGTAGCACATACCATGCGACCACTTTCTATTCTGGAACTGGAAGATGCACTGTTTCATTCTGATAGCGCAGTATTTTTGCCGCAAGCAACAGATGAAGAACCCGGGGGTAATGAAAATCAGAAAAGAATAAATGGGTTGGATGTACTGCTTGCCACATTTCGCCATTTGCAGGAATCTAAACAGGCTTTGGTAGTGGCTGGGCATGCCGACACTACAGGATCAAATGAGTATAACAAAAAACTATCAAAAATGCGTGCAGAATCTGTTGTTCATCTTCTGGAAGGGCAGGATCAGAATCGAATTGCATGGCAAAACAGATTTGGCAGCAAAACGGAAAATGGTTGTAATACGAAAACAGAACGTGATATACAGGTAATTCTTAAATGGGCGGCAACAGACCCTGCAATTGGCTGGTCCTGTAATCCCGGACCTGTAGATGGAATCGTCGGATCTAAAACGACAGCAGCAATAAAACAGTTTCAAATTGCTTACAATACAGATTTCAATAAAAACATTTCTGAAGATGGTATTTCAGGTAAACAGACATGGGGAGCTGTTTTTGATTTATATCAGCGGGAAATAAGCAACCGTTTGGTTACTGATAATACATCTGTAGAAAACTACAGGAAAAATCTTCGATGGAAAATTGATGAAAAAGTCGTTGGTTGCGGAGAACAGTTTCCAATTGATGCTGTTGAAAAAGATAATTATAAAAGTAAATCGAACCGGCGTGTCGAGATACTTTTCTTTGATCAGAATGATAAATTTACATTAAACTGTACTAAAGACAACACCTGCCTGGAGGATGGATGCCCAATATACGGTTCAACAGCCAAACGTAAACGAACATATATTTCACCATCACCCTCAACCACCACACTGACCGTTCGATTGCAAGAGCAGGAAGCTGGCGTTACCGTTTCTATCACCGGTCCTGAAACACGAAAAGGTACTACAGATAATACGGGAACCGTTATTTTTTGCAATTTGCCAAAAGGTAAATACAAGGTAACAGCAACGAAAGGGGTTGCATGAGAGTTTATATTCGTATTCCGGGACAACAGGCAGGAGAAACCGCACCGTACGCCAACGTCTGGGCATATTGGCGCGAAAGTGAATCTGGTACGGAAACCATTCATACGCTAAGAACCGATAACGATGGTATGTTTATGAAATTCTCGGGCAATCCTGACCATGATCCTGCTCATTCATGGGAATACACGGAAACATTTACGGAAGTCATTTCAACTGCTACCATTTTTATTGCATTCAGTCAGGGAAGCAAACCATTACCCGTTGCGCTGTTGCAAAATATGCCCGACTTTTTTGTGGAATACCCTGTTCAAGAGATACTGGAAGATGAGATTCAATGTATTGAAACAGACCAGACATTTACACTTACCTGGCCACCTCCATCGGTAGTTCAGTTGCCTTCATCTCCGGGTACAGTTCAGATTTCGAACCCTGAGCCTCTTTCGTTGTGGCCGCTTCGATGGGAAGAACCAACTGATGCATACTACACAGACGGGCTTGACCAGGGTAATGCAGCATTATGGGCTCAAATTAATGGAGGTAATTACGAATACCAGCCTTCAGCAGCACCTTCTGCTGCAATTCGTCCTGTTGAGACGGAGTTGCCGATTGAAGGTGATGTGCCATCTCAGGCTACCGGGGTGCGCATTCAGATCCTGGATTCGCAGGGTACTGCTCTTCAGTTAAAACAAAATGCCCGCGAAACTTCCACGGTTACCGAAATTCAGGGAGTACTGCAACCGGTTTCAGGCACACGGCGTCCCTTTAGGGCATCAATTTTTTTCAATGATGCATCTGCTCATTTTGGCTGGGTCAAAATTGTGATCATACCCGACGGAATCAATCCGCAACAGATATTTGATATTGATGTATATCTTTGTGGCATACAAAGCACGATCGTTAATGATACGGAATCGAATGCAAATGGACAGATTGCTGGACCGGTTCATACCGGACCAGACGAGGTGCACGTAATAGATTTCAATAATTCCCCTCAAAATTCACAGAACGGAATAACAGCGCAAACACGTTGCCGTCGTATGGTAACGTTTTGTCATCATAATCGTTCCCGTGCATACAGTGCAACTAATGCAACAGTTGTCGTTCGTCCGGAAATGCCGCAATGGATGGCAGAATTTCATATTGTCGGATTAGATCGTACTACTCTGGAAAACTTTCTACTTTACAGATATAATTTGTGTGCAGATAATCCAACTGACTTTTCAATTCAAATTTCCTGGCAAATTGAACTTTCATGGGACGGGCCAGATAGCGGACAAGCAGATGGTTATCGATATACAGCTTCATTTCCGGCAGGCAATGCATATCAGCACACAGCTCGGTTTATTTATGATGCTTCTACCGGTCAACTAACCAATGTAACTGCCACTGGTACGATAACAAATGGATTAACACCTGCACCACAGGCACCAAACTTTCCTGTAACGAACCGACGGAGAGCTTCACTATGGGTTGAAAACCGCCGTCGTGTCTGGGGAAGACAGCAGGGGGCACGACAATGTAATGTACTGCTTATTGAATGGCAACCATCTATTGACAATAATAATGATGAAATCATCCGTGGTGGTGATGGACAGTTGCGCTGTACAACCGCTCTTACAGGCGATAGTGGAACAACACACAGTTACGATATATACATCCCCCGTTTCAGGGTACGGGGAGAGAATCCGGGTCAACGAAATGATATCATCGATGCTGCTGTTACAGAATACTTCAATAATCATGCAACACTTCAGCGAGTAACCGCACTGCCGCTTGCCTGTTGGCAGGAGACGTGCAGGTTATTATGCGGTCATGAAACACATTTTCATCAATTCGATCATCGTGGTTCAGGAAGAAGAAAATATGGGATCTACTATGGTCACGAAAGCATGATGCCTATTTTTGGAGCACCACATGGCTATGGTTATGGTCAAATAGATGCCCCGCCGGCAGACGACAACATTGTCTGGGATTACTTTGAAAATATTAAACAGTCCGTTCGTGTTGTTATGCATGATAAGTCAATGGCAGCTTGGAACAATGAATTACACAGCCATGTTCCCAATCCGGTCACACAATATTTCAGAGCCGTTTACCAAAGGGAGATTGTACGACGGTATAATGGGGGAAGCGAATTTAACTGGAGTACAGCGAATAATCGATGGGAAATAGACCCGAGCGCGGCGGCAGTATCAAATATCCAATATTGTAACAATGCACTCGGCACATCTGTACAATATTATAATGCATCTGGCAATCCTAACTGGCCAATGGTGTTGACATCAGCTAATTATGGTCCCGGAGTTTAAAACACATGTATCACATACGAAAGCTTAAGACAAATATTTTTTCCTTTTATTGCAGATTATCCACTACTGTAGTGGTGATTTTTGCGTTTTTTGTGCTTTCTGTTTCCGGGACAGGCATATCACGGATTATTAGCGGGGAAAAACTGACACCCGAAATGATTCGTGGTATTCGTTTATTGTACCCGGATTATGATCCGGACAGCGGCCTGTTAACCAGAGATACCGGCGCGATATCGCTGGAGCTGCATGGTTTTTCAATACGACCTGTTCAGTGCGCCGAAAACGGCCCGCAACAATGTGCTGCAATTGCCCTTTTTGTTTCTCTACATCATGAACGTACTTATCAGTATAATGCAAATGGTAATTACGCTCTGGCTATAGCTTTAATTGGTTCACACGGGGATTCCCTTTCGATTATTGCACGAAGTGATTCATTATACAACGTTGTCTGGGAAAATCCACCGCACTGGCAACAGGCACTGCGTGGAATTGATACGTGTTATATTTTGGAGAAGAATTCTTCTGAAACATTCCTTCAGGTACGATGTCGCGCCGAATACCGCTATAAACTGGAAGCACACTGGATAGAAGATATTGTGCTTTTTCGTGTGCAGAATGATGACATCAGACCGGTTTTACAAACCTCAATGCGGACCTGTAACTGTTGTCCTGAAGGGGGAACAGAAGATATGGCAACATGTGGTCAACACTGTTTTTCTGATACTGTCGGATGCGCATTATTGAATGAAAATTTTACACTGCACTTTTTAAAAACGTTTCATAACAGTATCCCGGATCTTCAGAAAAAAGACCGCCTGAGTAGTAAAACGGTGCTTTTTATCTGGGACGATAAAAAATACCAGACGGCTCAATGAAAATTACAGTAATGCAGGTATTACAAAGTTGACAGTTTTTCACTCTTATAAAAGCGGTCTTTATCTGTTCTGGCTATCCGGACTGAAAACTCTGCAATGTGTGTGCATCGCACTTCAGATAGATTTCATCTGAATTAATACTATCTATTTTACGTTTCACTTCGAAAACATAAAGAATTAAACATTTTTATTTCTGTAATTTTTTCTGGCTTTATAGAGTTTTTCGGTAAACCCACCGTTTTTAATAAAGTCCTGCTCAAGCCGCTGCAACTGTTTCCACAGTAGAAAACTGGCCTGGTTTATCAGGCATATCATTATGTTTGCAAATTCATCAGGGGGGTTGGTCGTCCAATCTGACTTGTCCGACCGGTCAGAAAAGTCAGACATGTCCGACTTTCCTGAATACCCAGATCTTACCTTAAGAGCCTCAGGATCGTCTTTTTTCCATTGCCGAAGGCCATGCTGCCTTAGATAATCTTCGTAATCAAGCAGTAATTCGCCAAGGCTGGCTCGTGCAATACTGGTTAATTTGAGTTCTATTTTCTTTGATGTTGCAGCGGCAATACTTCCTTCTGCAATATTCTGAACGCCGCTGCGTGCGGCTTGTACCATCTGATCGTGTGTTCTGGAGCGCCTTTCTATAAAACGGTTACAGAATATAACCGTAGCATCGTATACCTGCTGCG
>JAAYEB010000218.1 GCA_012728995.1 Fibrobacter sp.
GCAGGTATCCCTGTATGGATTCTTCTTCAGCCAAGGGATTTTATTAATGTTTTCATTCTCTACGGAGGAATTATACTGCTTATTGCTGGAGCCGTTGGTGCCGGAATAGCTGGAGTTGATATAAAGGCGCCTGCATTTAATATTGCAGAAGCTACACCGAAAATTGGATTGATATGGCCGTTTCTCTTTATCACAGTTGCATGTGGGGCGATCAGCGGGTTTCATGCACTTGTAGCCGGAGGAACCGTATCAAAACAGATAAAGAGCGAAAAAGCAGCGAGGCATGTTGGTTATGGCGGAATGCTTCTTGAAACACTGTTAGCAGTTGGAGTAATAATAGCAATAGGTGCAGGAATGTCTTTTGATGAGTACACTGGTATTGTGTTTCCGGCAGAAGGGGTATCCAATCCCATACTTGCTTTTTCATTGGCAATGAGCGGTTTGCTTTACAAGGGGCTTCATGTGCCAATGGTAATTGGAACTGTTTTTGGTATCCTGATGGTAGAAGGGTTTGTTGCTACAACGCTTGATACCGCAGTACGAATAAACAGGTATCTGTTTGAAGAATTATGGGGAATCTTGTTTAAAAACCCTCCGAAATGGATCAGAACTTATATATTTAATTCAGGTTTATCTGTAGTATTGATGCTGATACTTGCCTTTACCAATGCTTTTACCGTTATCTGGCCAATCTTTGGTACTGCCAATCAGCTCCTTGCTGCATTGACACTGATTACTCTTGCAGCCTGGCTTTCAGCCAATCGTAAAAAGAATACTTTTGTAGTAATTCCTGCTGTTTTTATGGTAGTAACCACTTTCTTTTCGTTGGCTTTTTTACTGAAAAAGTATTTTGCGGATCACAATTATATACTCATGGTTACAGATATAATCATGATTGTCCTGGCAATCGGACTTATTATGGTAGCGTTTAAATCTGTAAAAACGAAAAAGAAAAATTCAATACTACAAAAACGGCAAATTGAAGAACCTGTTGTGAAATAAAATTATTGAGTTTCACAATTTCAGAGATGTTATTGATTCTTCCGTCTATTATATTGTTATATAGATTGCAATAATATTTATTTTTTTTTTGAAAGATCTCCTCTATGAAATGGACAAAGCAGGATATTATCAAATATTATCATCATAATGAGTTTGGTTACAAGCTCTGGGGTCCTGATATGCATTTTGGTTATTGGGAAGATGGTGTGAAAAATCAGAGACAGGCATCGCAGCGATTCAATGAAGTGATGGCGGAAACGGCAAATATATCCAGCGAGGACCATGTTCTGGATGCAGGCTGTGGGGTAGGAGGAGCAAGTATCTTTCTTGCTAAAAAATATGGTTGCAAAGCTACTGGAATTACGATAACACCACGTCAGGTCGAACTGGCTTATAAGAATGCAGAAAAGGCGGGAGTTGCTCACCTTGTGAATTTTCATGAAATGGATTATCACAATACAACATTTGATGATAAAACATTTTCAGTGGTTTGGGGTCTTGAATCTATCTGTTATGCTGAAAAAGAAAATTTTATTAATGAAGCTTTTCGTGTTTTAAAAGAAGGCGGAAGACTGGTTGTTGGTGACGGGTTTGCCAGCAGGGAAAAGTATGAAGGTAAAGATGCGAAGCTGATGCAGAGATGGCTTGATGGATGGATAGTCAATGGTTTGAAAACTCCTGAAATGTTTATTAAATACAGTCTTGATGCAGGGTTTAGTGACACCTTTTACAGGAATGTTACTGAGCAGGTCAGAAAAACTTCCCGTATAATGCTGTATGTATCTCTTTTCTTTTTACCACTACATCTGGTGGATAAAATTATAAGTATCCAATATCCCACTGATGCACTCTGGAATCAGTATTTTGCAATGAAAAAGAGATTATGGGAGTATGGGATTTTTCTGGCTTCAAAGTAATCGTTCAGGGATAATGGATTAAACCTGAATGGATCAGTTCTTGTGGAAAATTTTCGACATCCCATCAGACATAAACATTTTACCGTTTTTATCAATAATAAGACTATGCGTGTTTTCAAAAGAATCGCATAAAGCCATGCCTTGTTCAATTCCAAGAATAAAAGCTGAAGTAGCAAGTATATCACATATTGTTGAAGAGTAAGATACAACAGTGACACTGGAAACTCCGGTTTTTGCTGGTTCACCTGTGCGGGGATCAATTATGTGGTGGTAATGGTGATTGAGGCCATTATTGTCTTTGTAATCAAAAAAACGTTCATAATCACCTGACGTTACAATTGAACAATTGCATACTTCAATATAACCGACTAATTCTGTTGTGGATTTTTCGGGTATTCTGATACCAATATTCCAGGGAGAACCATCCGGTTTTGAATTCAGAGCCAGAACGTTACCTCCAAGATTTATCAAAGCATGTCGTATCCCGTGGTCAACGTATATCTCACGTGCTTTGTCTGCGGCATATCCTTTTCCTATGGCACCGAGGTCTATCCCCTGTCCCTTTCGCAAAAGAAATATGTCAGAAGAATCGGACAATACAAGATCATTTATATCTGTTAGATTTCGGGCTAAATCAATATCATTTTTTGAGGGAACTGTTTTTTGCCTGGCAGAATCACGCCAGAGGCGAATAAGAGGATCTGCGGTTATGTCGAAGGTTCCACCAGACAACAATGAAACTTTTTTCGCTTCCTGAAGTATCTTGAAAGTATCGCAATCTACCTGTGTTTTTTTAATACCTGCTGCTTTATGCAAACGATTTATTACATTTCCTTTACGATACGGACTCCAGAGGTTGTCAAGTTTTTTGATTTTATTCGTGACTATGGAAACTATTCCGGAAGCATTGATTCCATATACTTCCTGGGAAATAATTGTTCCCATGGCTTTGAAATGATTAATATATGGCTTTGAAACATAACGTTTTGGTTTCCACATCTATTAATGCTGATTCGGTATCAGTGCATTTTCAACTGCTTTTTGAAAAGCCTTGGTATCCACAGTTGCACCTGAAACTGCATCGATTTTAAGTGACTGTTTATCGACAATCGCTTTTTGGGCTTTTTCTACAATTTCTTCACGGCCTGGAACTTTATTAGTAGTTTTGATAGAAGTAATCTGGTGATTATTAACATTGACTTTAACTTCATACGTCCACCTTATATGATGAAATCTGCCTTCATATGTTCCATCTGGTATTTTCGCCAGATCCACTTCATTAATTACCATCTTTTTAATCGTACCTAATCCCATTGAGGCAAAGATAAAACCTGAAACTCCGATCAGTAAGATCACTCCAATAATTATTAATGCTGTTCTCATATCAAGCACCTTTCTGTTATTTGATACTAAATTAAAATAATATAGTGATAAAATAAGTGTTACTAAATATTTGAAAATAAGTACCAATGGCATGCAAATTTAGTGGTTATCGAACAAAAGTTCATGCCGGTATAACAAAAATATTTTTTTTAAAACCATTCCAGCATCATTGATTGTTGTTAATTTTGTAATAATTTCATTATTCATTTCACAAGAGTTCTTTGTGATTGGATTACAAAAGAACCTAATCCAGATAGTCAAGCTTAAGGGTTGTTTTCCAGAGATCGTTTAATAATAATATGTAAAGAATAAATATTTTGTTTCTGAATTTAGAATTATCCAGAATTTATCTGTTTCTGGATTTATGATTATCTGGTAACGCATGCGCCCTTTATTAGCGGCTACTGCGGCTTACGGTTGAGAACGTCAGAATGCTGGCATTGTTGCCTTCGAAATAAGAGAATACATTAATAAGCGAATCTTTATAAATCGGAACTATCCACAGGGTCCCACACGCCCCCAAACTGAAAGTTGCAAAGCTGCAATGCGCTGCCGCGGGGGTCGTGTGCGCTCGGCGGACATAAAACTTATCAGATAAAAAATGTTATTTAAGCAGGCTGTGTGCGCTCGGCGACACTGATGATCAAAAAAAATTGAAGCTACTGATAAATTTTTATATAAGATACTCTTTTAAATATTTCCCTGTAATTGAGGATCTGTTTTCGGCAATCTCTTCAGGAGTCCCAGTTGCAACAACTCTTCCGCCACCTTCACCACCTTCAGGACCAAGGTCAACAATATAGTCTGCACACTTGATAACATCCAGATTGTGTTCAATTATAATAACTGAGTTGCCCTTTTCAACAAGTTCCTGAACAACAGACATCAACATGAGTATATCCTCGAAATGTAATCCGGTAGTGGGTTCGTCGAGAATATAAAGCGTTTGACCGGTAGCTCTTTTTGCCAGTTCAGAAGCCAGTTTAATTCGCTGAGCTTCACCGCCGGAAAGGGTGTTTGCAGACTGGCCAAGGTGTATATACCCAAGACCAACACGAGAAAGAACAGATAAACGGGATTTAATAGTGCTGATTTTGTCAAAAAACACAAGCGCTTCATCAACAGTCATTTCAAGTATGTCCGCTATGTTTTTGCCTTTGTAGAGGATTTCAAGTGTTTCCCTGTTGTATCGTTTCCCTTTGCAAGATTCACATTGGACGTAAACATCAGGAAGAAAATGCATCTCTATTTTCAACACGCCGTCACCTTGACATGCTTCACATCTTCCGCCCTTGACATTAAAGCTGAATCTTCCTGGGGTATACCCTCTGATTTTACTCTCCGGCATTGCAGCAAAGAGATCCCTTATAAGGTCAAATGTTTTTGTATACGTAGCCGGATTTGACCGGGGAGTGCGTCCTATAGGAGACTGGTCTATATCTATTACTTTGTCTATATGGCTGATTCCTTTAATGGTTTTGAAAGGTAAAGGGTATCGTTTGGAACCATAGAGTTCTTTTTGCAGTGCCGGATACAGGGTGTGATTGATAAGTGAACTTTTGCCTGATCCTGAAACACCCGTAATACAAAGAAGCAATCCAAGCGGTAAGTGTATATCAAGTGACTTCAGGTTATGTCCGTTTGCGCCGCAGAGAAAAAGTGAGTTGCCATTGCCTTTTCTTCGTTCTTTTGGAATGGGTATTTTTCGTATTCCCGACAGATATGCGCCCGTTAATGAGTTCTGATCTGAAGCAACTTCATCCGGTCTTCCTTTTGCAATTATTTTGCCGCCATTTACACCGGCACCGGGGCCTATATCTATCAGATAATCTGCAGCCATCATTGTATCTTTATCATGCTCAATGACAACGACAGTATTTCCCTGATCTCTTAGGGCCAAAAGAGATTCAATGAGTTTTGAGTTATCCCTTGGGTGAAGTCCGATGCTTGGTTCGTCAAGGATGTAAATAACACCTGTCAAAGCTGAACCTATCTGTGTTGCCAGACGAATCCTCTGGGCCTCACCACCCGAAAGAGTTGATGCAGAACGGGATAATGTCAGATAGCTTAATCCGACATTACGGAGAAAGTTGAGTCTTTTCGATATTTCATCGAGTATTGTATTTGCAACCAATTTTATTTTATTGTCAACTTTAATATTTGCGAAAAACAATTGTGCATCACATATGGGCATGTTGGAGATTTCGGCGATATTCTTTCCTCCAAAAAGAATTGAGAGGCTTTCTTTTTTCAGGCGGTTGCCTTTGCATTGATGGCACTCCTGCTGGGTCATAAAACTCTCAATCCAGTGCCTCACATCTTCTGAAGAGGTTTCTTTATAACGCCGGAGGAGGTTTGGAATTACCCCTTCAAATTTTCTTTTGAATTCACCTTTGCCTTCACGTGATGGTGATTCCCATTGCATCGATATCAGTTCATTACCAGATCCATAGAGGAGAATAGAACGCTGTTTTTCACTTAATTTATTGAATGGTTTATCCATGGGGATTTTGAAATATTTACAAACTGATTTCAGGATCTGGTTGTTCCAGCTTCCCGAAGTTGCTGCTCCATTCCAGGCTTTGATTGCACCTTCAAGTATGGAAAGAACGGGATTCTGTACAACCAGATCCGGATCGATTTCCATTATATATCCAAGGCCATGACAACTTTCACATGCTCCGAAGGGGTTGTTGAAAGAAAACATACGCGGAGATATTTCATCATAGCTTACAGAACAGTCGGGGCATGCGAGTTTTTCGGAAAAAAGCAGTGTTTCACCTTCTATGCAGTCAATAAGTACAGTTCCGTTTACGCTTAACTTGAGTGCAGTTTCCAGAGATTCGGTTAATCTGTTCCGGATTGATTCATTGTTTATAAGTCTGTCAACGACAACTTCAATGGAGTGTTTTGAGTTTTTTTTCAACTCGATTTCTTCATCAAGAGATACTACAGTATTATCGACTCTTACCCGTACATATCCATTTTGACGTAGTCTTTCGAATACTTCTTTGTGTTCGCCTTTACGGCCAGAAATTACAGGAGAGAGTATCTGGAATCTTGTTTTCTGGGGCAGGGACATGACCTGATCGGTAATTTCCTGAATTGTCTGGCTGGAAATAACTTTGCCGCATTTATAGCAGGTTGGAGTTCCGGTTCTTGCGAATAAAAGCCTCAGATAGTCATGAATTTCGGTTATAGTGCCTACGGTTGATCTGGGATTATTGCCGGTAGTTTTTTGTTCGATAGATATTGCAGGTGAAAGTCCGTCAATTGAATCGACATCCGGTTTTTCCATCAAACCAAGAAACTGCCGGGCATAGGAGGAAAGCGATTCAACAAAACGCCTCTGTCCTTCAGAATACAGTGTATCGAATGCGAGTGATGATTTACCGGAACCGGATAAACCGGTTATAACAGTGAAACTGTTTCGTGGTATTGTAACGTCCACATTTTTAAGATTGTGAACTCTGGCGCCCTTAATGACGATATCTTTAATGTTCATTTTTTTGATTGGTCTGGATTATTGATTATTCAGTTTTGTGCCAGGCAAATCACTTCCCTGTTCAGGAAGAAGGTCTTCATGATATTTGTTCCATGCATTTTGAACAGTTTCGGCTACTTTTGCCCTGTTAAAAGGTTTGAAGAGACATGGGTAGCGTATTGTTTTATAAATTCGCACAAGGGTATGTTTTGGGTTATAACCAAAACCGGTCATAAGAGCCATTTGGGATTGATAATTATGGTCTTTTATTTTGCTGATAAATTCATATCCATCCATATCCGGCATGGCAATATCAGTAAGGATTAAAAAATATGGATGATGTTTGAGTTTTTGAAATGCATCATTTGTTGATGAGACTGTTGTTACTTCCCAACCGAGTGATTCCAGATAGATTTTTAGAAAGTCAAGCACATCGACTTCATCATCGACAACAAGAATCCTGTTATTCTTTTGTTTTGAATAGTTCATAAGTTTTATCAATCAGTTCCTGTTTTCCAAAAGGCTTGGTGATATATGCATCAGCATTCATTATATGAAGGCCTACCATTTGATCAAATTGCTGTGATTTGGCAGTCAGAATGGCTATGGGTGTATTTGCAAACGCATTATCACTGCGTATTAATTTGAATACGGCCCAACCATCCATTTTCGGCATTGAAAGATCCAGAAGAATTGCGTCAGGCTGATATTCTTTGACTTTATCATATGCCATTAGTGGATCCAGCACTGTTTCTACTTTGAAATCTTCAGTTGTTTCGAGTACCAGTTTTACCAGATCAGCGATATCTTTATCGTCTTCAATAACCAGGATTTTTTTTTCCATAAATATCGCACCTCAGTTCTTGAGAAATTCTGCGAAGAGCCATTTCCAGTATATGAGGCATATAAGAAATGCAATGGCACTGGAGGCAAAACGCAGAGTAATTGAAATTAGGGAGATTGTGGAATTCTGCACGGTTTCAGCGATTATATCCAGAGCGGCAGCAAGGACAATGGTTGCCGAAGTTAGGTATAGTATTCTGTAGTATGGTTTAATTTTCAGGGCTTCACCAAGACGCTTGCTCAAGTATGAAAGTATTACCATTAGCATTACCAGTGAGAAATCGAAGAAAAAGAGTGTTTGTGGATTGATAACCATTATCTGTTTCTGACTTTCCTCATCGTAAAGAAAAGGTTAATAATACTCAGAATTGATGCAATACTGCTGCCCAGAAGAGCTAGAATTAATGCGATCTGCATTGTCATTGAGTTTTGAAATCCTGAAAACAAAATAATGATAAAGATTACAGCGAGTGTAATGGCAATAATAAACCCTGTTTTTGGTGATGACTGATTAAATTTTTTCTGGTTAAATGCGGATATGAGCAATGCTATCAAGTTCAAGACACTACCAAAAGCAACATATCCTGCGATAAAGATAAATTCGATGCTGTTAATAGCTGCATTATTCATTATTTTTTTCCGAAAACATTAACAAAGGCATCTTGAGGTGTATAATGTGCAGTTCCACTCATGATACCTTCTCTTCCGCTGAATTTCTGATCGACTTCAATTCCCTGTTTTGTAATTCTGAAACAGCGAATATCTTTCCGATGATCACTGCCACGCATTTTCAGCATACAAAGGGCTTTTTCAATTGCGCTATCAATTTCAACATACCTTAAAAGCATGTATGAATCAACTATAAATGGTATTTTGCTTGTAACATGAGAGACTTGTCCAAGAAGGTTGTCATTTTCTCTGAGAAGGATACTTGTGACACCTTCACGTTTAAGTGAATTGATCAGGCGTCTTTCAATTTCACGTAATTCAAAAGTGTCTTCAGCTATGGATTCAAAATGGGTCATACTATCTATAATAACCCTTTTAATTCCAAGAGTTTCAACCAGATTGACAAAAACCCCGTCCATTTTATCGAACTCGGCAAGAGTAGTATGAGGATCGGAAAAGATAACTTTCAATTTTTTTTCTTCTTCAAGTTTTTTAAAATCCCATCCGAACTCCATTGCATCATGATAATACTGCTGCGGGAATTCCTCGAACGTTATAATAAGTCCGGGTTCATTATATAACTTGATACCATTATGTATGAACTGCATGGCAAGAGTAGTTTTTCCTGTTCCCGGAGCTCCTTCAAGAAGGTTGGCAGAACCGCGGAGCAGCCCTCCTGATATCATATTATCCAGTGCTTTAATCCCAAAAGAAACTCTATTATCGTTCATAGCCGGTCTCCTGTGTGTTATGAAAACAGGTGTACAATTATCGCTTTTTGTGCATGAAGTCTGTTTTCGGCTTCATCGAATGCCACTGAAATATTTGAATCAAGTATTTCACTGGTAATCTCTTCACCCCGATGTGCAGGTAAACAGTGTGAGACAAGAATATCGGATGGTGCGTTTTCCAGTACCTTTTTGTTGATTTGAAACTGTTTAAAATCAGTTTTACGGCGTTCCATTTCCTTTTCCTGTCCCATGCTGGTCCAGACATCTGTGTATAATATGTCTGCATTTTTAACTGCACTAAAGATTTCATGGCTTACATTAATTCTGCTCCCTGTATTTTTTCCAATTTCACAGCATCGATTGAAGATGTTGTGGTTTGGAGAATACTTTTTGGGGCATACAGCAGTGAAATTGTAACCCAGTTTGGCACATAAAATCATTATAGAATTACAAACGTTATTACCATCACCAATAAAAACAACATTAATTTTTGTTTTTGAATGAAGCCGTTCGTGAACGGTAAGGGCGAATGCAAGAGCCTGGCAAGGGTGAAATGTATCTGTAAGTGCATTAATGACTGGTATCTTGCTGAATTTTGCAAGTTGTTCCACAGTTTCGTGGCTATATGTTCTTGCGATTATCAGGTGAACCCATCTTTCCAGATTTCTTGCAATATCCTCAACACTTTCCCTTTTCCCCATACCTATCATGTTTGAAGATAGATTTATCGGGTGCCCGCCCAATTCATTAATGGCGGTTTCGAAGGTTATTCGGGTTCTTAAAGAGGGCTTCTCAAAAATCATTACACCTGTCCTGTCTTTAAAAGCTTCAGGACTGTTGGTGAAACGGTTTTCCTTTATTTCCCTGGCCTCATTTATGATGCTCGAAATTTCTTCGGGAGACAGTTCAAACAATGAAAGAAGATCTTTTTTAGAAGCTGTCATTAAAACTAAATCCGGTTTAAAATTAAAAATTTCTGCTAAATACAAAAAGATAAAATAATAGTTTCACACCTCATAACTGCAAGAAATTGCTTAAGCGTGTTGTGTCAGTATAGCTAATTTATTAAAAAATTGCAAATAAAAACTAAAATAGATTAATAAGATAACAATTTTTATTGAAAAAAGTATATATTATTGTAATAAAGGATCATAGCTAACCGGGAGAGGAACAGTGGAAATTACAGATGTACGGATTATTCTGAAGAACGAGCCCAAACTAAAAGCTTACGCAAGTATCACTTTTGATAACTGTTTTGTGGTACGGGAATTAAAAATTATCAGCGGTTCGGAAGGTTATTTTGTTTCTATGCCCAGCCGCAGGACTCAAAAAGGCAACTTTCATGACATCGCACATCCAATTACCAATGATATGCGAAAAAAAATTGAAGATATAGTCCTTGATGCTTATGAGCGCAAACTCAATAGTTCCGGTTCTGAATCAAATCAAACAGGCTGATATTAATACTGCCGGATTGCCTGGTTAAGAATCCTGGACCCAGAGCATATAAAAATTGTTTTTTTACCGGGTAATACGTAATGCTTTCAGGGTATGAGTTTTGATTCTGATTAGCTTTCAGTTGAATTAAAATCTTTTTTTTAAAAGGTTCTTTCAATTCAACTTGCCTGTTTCGTATATTATTGTCCCTGATATATATTAAATGATTACCAATTTTACTGGGGCGTCGACAAGTGGCAAGTCACGAGGTTTTGGTCCTCGCATTCGGAGGTTCGAATCCTTCCGCCCCAGCATATTCCCATTTATGTAAAATAACGGTTGGATTACATTTTCAGGAGGTATACCTTTGGATATTATTAAATTAAAAGCGCGCCAGCGGGAGGGGAAAGGCAAATCCTATACTCGAAAAGCTCGTGCTCAGGGATGGGTTCCTGCAATCTATTATGGTCATAATCGTCAGCCATTGAGTATCGAGGTCGACAATAAGGAATTTGCTACAATTGTACGTAACAGGAAATTAACTCATGTAATTGATCTGGGTATTGAAAACCAGGACGAATCCATGGCTGTAATTAAAGAAATTCAGCGCAATGTAATCAAAGATAACATTTTTTATCATATTGATTTTCAGCATGTGAACATGAATGAGAAGGTTACTGTTGAAATACCTGTAGAAATTACGGGAACATCAATCGGTGTCAAAATGGGCGGTATCCTTGGTAACCCAGTTAAATCAGTTATGGTAGAATGTATGCCTATGGATATTCCGGAAAGAGTTACTATTGATGTAACTGATCTTGATATTGGTCAGTCTGTTCATGTTAGTGATATCAATCTACCGAATGTTACTCTGAAGGAAGCGCCTGAGGAAGTTCTTGTTGTAGTAACGCATCCTACCCGCGAGACTGCTGATGCTGGTGTTTCGGAAGAGGAGCAGGCAGGAACCGAATCAGCTTCTTCATAGATAGTTCAAATATTCTTAAATGAATCTGACTTCACTAATCAGGAAACTGTTTTCAGGGTCAAAAATTGAACAGTCTTTTGATACAGTAATTTTCGGATTAGGAAATCCTGGAATACAATACCGTAATAACAGGCATAATATTGGATTTTGGGTTGCAGAAAGATTCTCTGGTTGTTTGCAGAAATGTCGGGAAGAGTATATTAGCGATACATCAGCGTTTAGCGGCGTTCTGGAATCAGGGAAAAAGGTGCTGATCATCAAACCTCTGACATATATGAACAGATCCGGTATTGCGGTTAAGAATGGTTTAAAAAAATCAGGAATTCCTGTTTCCAGAATTATTGTCGTTGTTGATGATTATAATATTCCTTTTGGAAAGATTCGGGTCCGAAGAAACGGGTCACACGGTGGACATAATGGGCTTAAGTCAATTATTGAATATATAGGTACCGATTTCCCTCGATTAAGGATCGGAATAGGGCCCCTGCCGAAAAATTCGAATGTAATCGATTTTGTTTTAGGTAATTTTACAGAGCATGAGGAAAAGCTCCTAAAGGAAAATATCCTCGAAAAAGCAACTTCAGCTCTGAAACTTTTTGTAACTGAAGGTATTGATACTGCTATGAATACCTGTAATTAACTAATCCTTCTTCGGATTTAATTAATCCGAAGACATTTCAGACCATAGGAGGTTTTGTGAAACGACCATACGAAACAGTTGTGGTGTTCGATGGGACACTTCCCGATGATGTGCTTCAGAAAGAGCAGAAACAACTTGAAGATTTGTTGAAGCAGAATGCAGTTTTTGATAAGACTGATATTTGGGGAAAACGTCAGCTTGCCTATCCTGTTAAAAAAAAGAGAACAGGTTATTACTGTATGTTTCTGTTCGAGGCTGAAGGTGATATTGCAGCAATAATAGACAAATATGCTAAACTTAACAATTCAATCTTAAGACATCTTACTGTCGTAAGAAATGTTAAAAATGACAAAGCACGGGCTGCAGTATTTGCAAGAAGAGAAAGGCCGGCAGAAACTGAAACAGTTAAAGCAGTTGTGAACAAAGAAGAAGAGTCAGAGAGATAAGGAGAAGGTAATATGGCAATGCCAAGAAGAAGAATAAAAAAGGTGTGTTGGTTTGAGCAGAATAATGTTGAACCAGATTATAAAGATATAAAAATCATTTCGAGATATATCACTGAACGCGGGAAAATCGTTCCCCGCCGTCTTTCGGGTGTTACTTCAAAAAACCAAAGGCGGTTAGCTGTTGCTGTTAAAAGAGCACGTCATTTGGCTATGCTGCCTTTTGTAGCAGAAAATATTAAGTAAACAAATCACATCAGATAGGAGCAAATCTGGCTTATGGAAGTCGTTTTAAAAAGGGATTATGAAGGTTTGGGCAAAGCCATGGATGTGGTTACTGTTAAAAATGGGTATGCCCGAAACTTTTTGATTCCTCGGGAAATCGCGGTCCCTGCAACCGAGGGGAATAAAAAGAAAGTGGCTGAAACAAAAAGAATCGCTGAGATTCGTGAGGAGAAAAAAATCATTGAGGTTCGTGAACTAGCCAAAAAAATTGAACAGGTTCCATGTACAATACCTGTAAAAGTTGGTGAAGGAGACAAGATTTTTGGATCTGTTTCAGCACAGGAAATCTCTGATTTCTTGAAAAAAGAGGGTTTTGATGTTGACAAGAGGAATGTTGATCTTGATGAACCCATTAAACAACTCGGGGTGTATAACATTAAAATCAACCTTTATCGTCAGGTATCTGCAAAACTTAAAGTATGGGTTGTAAAAGAGGAAAAATAAAGTTATTCCGTTAGTTAAACATGGGGATGATGCCGAACTTAATAAAATTCTGCATCATTCCTGTTTAAATGAAAGGAACAGCGCAGCTTATGGATATTAGGGGATGTTATGTCGCAATTGTTACCCCGTTTAATAAAGATGGATCCATTAATGAATCAGCGCTTCGGGACCATATCGAATTTTTAATTGGTAAAGGAGTGTCAGGGGTAGTTCCATGCGGTACTACAGGAGAATCTGCAACACTTTCGTGGGATGAACATAACCTTGTTGTAGATATTGCGATTGATCAGGCAAAAGGACGGGTACAGGTTATTGCTGGAGCTGGGTCAAACAATACAGCAGAGTCAATTGCAGCTGCTCAGCATGC
>JAAYEB010000219.1 GCA_012728995.1 Fibrobacter sp.
AAATCCAGCTCTTCAATAAACTCTTCATGAACAAAAGAACGAAGCAGTTCTTCAACGATCTTTGGATCACTGAAAATTCTTGTATACCATTTATCATGATAAGACGACATGATTATAATATAATATCGACCTTTTTTGGTTATAGATAGATTTTTATTTCATTACTATCCTGCTGGCCACTGTCTCCCTGCGGGAGAAGGGGATTGGGGGAAGAAGTCAAGCTCGGCGACCCAGAAAATCTTTTAAAAACATAAAGTGCACCCGGAGAAAATGATGATATCTTTCACCAATTATGCTCAAAGTCATAAATCAATTCGCGGGTAGTATTCAGCATAACCTCCACAAAGAATCACTATTCTTAATACACTGAAATACAATTATGTTTCAATAATCTTCGGTATTCAGGTAATAACATCTGAATATCAAACGTATATTTAAAGGCAATCGTTTTAACCGGGAAAGTTGTTATGAAAATAAAAAAAATAAATGTCATGATTTCCGGAATGCATTGTGCTGCTTGTGCAAACAAGCTGGAAAAAGCGTTAAATCACAAATCCGGCATACAGGCTGCAATTGTTAATTTCAGCAATGAAAAGGCAAATATAGAATACGACATGGAGAAAATTTCTGTTCCAGAAATCGAAATGACAATTAAAGACATCGGTTATGAACCGGTGCAACAAAAAAAAAGTATTTCTGTAGGCGGAATGAATTGTGCTTCATGTGCTGCGAAAATTGAGAAATCTTTGACAAAATTGAACGGCGTTCTATCGGCTCAGGTAAACCTGACTTCTGAAACTGTTCTGGTTACATACATTGATAACAACCTGTCTGAAGATGATTTCCGCAAAATTATCAAAAACTCAGGATATAAATATTACGGAGTGATTGACAGCACAAAAGAGGATGCATCTGAGCTGATCAGGATACGGGAACAGAAAAAAAGGTTATTTCGTATTATCGCAGCTTTTTCTGTGAGTATACCTTTAATGGTTTTGATGTATCTTCCACAAATTTCACATCATATGGTACATAGAATAAGTCTGATTGTCTCTCTACCGGTATTTGTTTATGTTTCCTGGCCGATTTTTAATGCTGCAGCAAAAGCATTAAGGAAACTAAATCTTACAATGGATGTAATGTATGCAATGGGTATCGGTACTGCATATACAGCAAGCATTCTGGCAACGTTTTCCATAATTTTGACAAAAGAGTTTATGTTTTACGATACAGCTCTAATGTTATCCGGATTTCTTACACTTGGACGGTTTCTGGAAGCAAGGGCGCGAGGTAAAACTTCTGAATCAATAAAAAAACTGGCAGGATTGCAGGTTCCCGATGCAACTGTTGTCGATGAAAACGGAGAACGAATCGTACCGATTGACGATGTACAAAAAGGTGACAGAATAATAGTAAAACCTGGTCAAAAAATACCGGTTGATGGAAAAGTTGTACAGGGCGAAAGTAATGTAGATGAGTCAATGATAACAGGAGAACCGATACCATTAAATAAAAAGAAAGGTGATTTCATCGTCGGTGGGACAATAAATCTGGATGGTGTTTTATATTTTATAGCAGAAAAGGTCGGCAGTGATACCATGCTGTCCAGAATAATTAAAATTGTAAGAGAGGCACAAGGCTCCCGGCCTCAGATTCAACGCATTGCAGATAAAGCTGTAAGCCTGTTTATCCCGATTGTTTTGGCTGTTGCAGTTCTTTCATTTTCCGGATGGTATTTTTTTGCAGGAAGTACTCTTTTATTCGCCTTGACAACCCTGATTTCTGTTCTTGTAATAGCATGTCCGTGTGCTCTTGGATTAGCCTCACCAACTGCAGTTACAGTGGGAATCGGACGTGGAGCTGAACTTGGAATACTTATTAAAAATGGGGAAGCGCTTGAAACTGTGAGTAAAGCCACTGCAGTAGTATTTGACAAAACTGGTACACTTACAAAAGGCAGACCGGAAGTAACTGATATTGAAAGTTTTGGAGTTGCAAAAAAAGATCTACTCTCATTGGCCGCTTCAATTGAAAAAAATTCTCTTCATCCATTGGCAAAAGCTATTGTTCAAAAAGCTGTTTCAGAGAACTGTAAACTTGAAGAAGCGACCGGAGTGATTACAATCAAAGGTAAGGGAATACAGGCTGAAATTGATGAATCCAGAGTGGTTGTCGGAAACCGGTCTGTAATGAAATCGAATGGAATTGATTACAGTCTCGCAGAAGAAAAAATTGCAGAATTCGAAAAAACAGGAAAGACAACTGTCATTGTTGCAAAGGACGAAACAATAATTGGAGTAATCGCAATTTCAGATCCTGAAAAAGAATCATCGAGAGAAGCTGTAGATACACTCCATGGTATGGGTCTGGATGTTTTCATGATTACAGGTGATAACAGGTATTCAGCTTCGGCTGTTGGTAAAAATATCAATATTAAAAAAATATTTTCCGAAGTATTGCCCGAAGATAAGGCCAAGAAAGTTAAAATGCTCCAGTCTGAGGGTAATATCGTGGTCTTTGTTGGTGATGGAATAAATGATGCCCCTGCACTTGCTCAGGCTGATGTTGGTATTGCAATGGGAAGTGGTACTGATATAGCAATGGAAAGCGGAGAAATCGTTCTGGTTAAAAACGACCCTGTTCATGCAGCAGCTGCAATTCAACTTGGTAATAAACTTTACTCAAGGATAAAGGGAAATCTTTTCTGGGCGTTAATTTATAATGCAGCTCTTATCCCGTTAGCTGCAGGCATGCTTTATCCTATATGGCATATTACTTTCAGGCCTGAACTGGCAGCAATGGCTATGGCATTGAGTTCTGTAACTATTGTGACATTATCATTGTTGTTGAAAAAATATACACCTGAAGCTATTACGAAAAAACCGTAACAGGCAATGGGTAACCTGTTACGGTTTTTACAATTCAGAAAAGAAATCCTGTTAGTAATTGAACTGATCAGGCTTAATGTTTTTCAGGTTATGTAGTAATCTATGGCATAATTCCACGCCAGCTCGCTTCAGCTGCCAAATTGTTCTTTTCCCGTACAGCTTCACGATAATGAAGGCTGTTGGGGCGATCTTTGGACAATTGAACCAGTTTGTTCCAGGAATCTAACGCCAGACGAAGATTTTCGGATGTAGGGGTGTCACGAAACACGGCTGTAAGACTGCGTGATTTATAAAGATGTACTTCTCGACCAAGTATTCGTTTATCCAGAAATTCAGATGGAAAAGATTCTGCCTTATCCAGATATTCAAGAGCAGCAGTATAATCCCTGTTTCCAAAATGATAGCGTGCCTTGTGGAAGTAAAACTCTCCGTCGGCAACATCATCCTGGTTGAGAAGCTTGCCCAATTCATCTCCATTTCTTCCAAGGGCCCGTAACTTGAACAGGACAACGACCTTTGAATCGCTGAGCTCGTGTGGCATGTTGTCTATAAGAGTCAGCATCTCTTCATATTGACGACCAGTCCATAACCGATGCAGAGAATCCATAAGTTCGGCATGTTTGTTGTCCAGAGTTGGAACGTAAAACTGACTGGATTCGGTTTCCTTCAGAGGAGTATTCGTTGTGTTTTCAAATGAAATTGGAATAGATTCAGAAAAATCTTCATTGTAAACTGTCTCTGTTTCAGGATTTAAACGTGAAATAGCTGATTTGAAGAAATTTGTGGTCTCTTGTGGTTTCCACAATCCCAGAAAAAGTATTATACCTGCGCAGATTGAAAGCACGATGCTGATGGCATAAAAGGTTTTGGATCGTGAAGGTTTTGGGAGGGTAAACGGTTCATTTCTGTTTCGTTTGCTGACATAAAGAGAAACTGTGCTTTCTGGAGTAAGGCATGTACAATTGCTGTGAATCACCTCGAGTTGATTGCGTACAGATTCAATATCGTTCGGTCTTTCATCCATATCAAAGCAAAGACAGCGTTCTACAAGCTGTAAATATTCTGAAGGAACAGACTTAAGAACTTTTTTAAGAGGTACTATTTCATTTTCTCTTCTTAATTCAAATACATTTTCCGGATTTGAACCGGGAAATGCTTTCAAACCGGATGCGGTTTCGTAAAGAATCGTACCAAGTGAATACAGGTCTGATCTTATATCCGGAATTCCAGTTTCAAAAAGCAGTTCAGGAGCTGCATATTGGGGTGATCCTATTCCACTGGGGAAAAGACCGGATTTGGCTTCCTGTATGGGAGTTGCAAGCCCGAAATCCATCACCTTAAGGACACCTGAATCGGAAAACAAAATGTTGGAGGGTTTAAGATCCAGATGCAATAAACCTGTGAATCTCTTTTTTTCGATATCAAAACTGCATGTTGAAATATATTCTAAAACTTTGCAAAGAATTATGCCTGTGGCAGTACATAAACCTAACGGAAGGGGGCCAAATTGCGAAATAATTTCAGAAAGGGTAAAACCGGAAATCTTCTCCATTTCGATATATGGTAATTTTTGCCATTGGCCTACTGAATGGACTGTTACAATATTTGGATGGTTAAGTTGTGCACCAATTCTGAATTCTTTTAAAAACCGGTTAAAACTCTCTTTGGTCTGGTTTGGTTTTAAAAGCTTAACTGCTCGTTGGAAGCTTAGTTGAGAGTTACGGATTTCATAGAGAACCGCTGCGCCACCCTCACCAAGGATCTTTGAAATAACACCTGAACCGATTGGTACCGGTTGAGTTCCATCTGGTAAAACAGGTACTTTAATGCTTGAAGACTTATTCTGTAAACCTGATGTTTCGAGCTCGGAAGAATTCATAGTATTTCCATTTCGCTGCCCGTTATCTGATTCCTGCAGAATGTGTGCTGGAAAAATTCGACCCAGTGTTCGTTTTATAAAACGACCCGGAACTGACCCCATACTCACCTCTGAATAAATTAAATTCTACTTTTTTAACCACGTATCCAAATACTTCCCTGGTGACCATTCTTATCCCATTTAAAATAAGTTGGCCGCAAAGGCCTGTCGAGAATACCTTTTTATTTTTTTTAAAATTCTACAATTTTTTACAGTTTTTTTCATCCACAATAGAGATGAATGTTCCAAATATAGCATCAAAAATTATTCCATAAATTATAATTTAGTGGAAATAATGCGCAAAACCGTTTCGTAACGTATTTTATCTACTCTTTAAATTACATTATTAAAAGGCATTATCAATGGATAAAAAAATAAGGGTTCGATTTGCACCCTCACCAACAGGGTATCTTCATGTAGGTGGTGCCCGAAGTGCACTGTTTAATTACCTGTTCAGTCGTCATCATAACGGTACTTTTATTTTGAGAATAGAAGATACCGACCGGAGTCGTTTCGTTGAAAATGCAATGAAAGAGATCTTCGAAAGCATGAAATGGCTGGGGCTCAACTGGGATGAGGGACCAGAGGTTAATGGCGATTATGGGCCATATGAACAATCTAAAAGGCTCGATTTATATAAAAAGTATGCAGAAAAACTGCTCGAAAGTGGAAATGCATATCGTTGTTTCTGCTCACCTCAAAGGCTTGCAGAACTCCGTACTGAGCAGGAAAAAAACAAGCAGAATATTGGATATGATCGTCACTGCCTCACCTTATCAGAAGATCAGGTTGCTGAAAAACTCAAAAAAGGTGATCCCCATGTAATCCGGTTTAAAATACCTCACGGTCGAATAGTATCATTTGAGGATAGTATACGCGGCCGTATTGAGTATAAGAGTGAAGTACTCGATGATTTGGTGCTTTTAAAAGCTGATGGATTTCCAACATATCACATGGCTAATGTAATTGATGACCACCTTATGGAAATTTCGCATGTCTTAAGGGGTGATGAATGGATCGCATCAACTCCACGTCATATTCTTATTTACGAAGCCTTTGGGTGGGAACCACCGGAATTTGCCCATCTGCCTGTAATTCTGGCTCCTGACGGGAAAAAACTGTCTAAACGCAAAGGCGCAGCTTCTGTCATGGATTACAAACAAAACGGCTTTTTACCTGAAGCGCTTTTTAACTATCTGGCACTTTTAGGCTGGTCACCGGGAGACGACCGTGAAAAAATGAGCCTTGAAGAAATGGTTAAATCATTCTCCCTGAAACAGGTGTCTGCAAAAGCTTCAGTCTTTGATGAGAAAAAGCTGGAATGGATGAATGGACTTTATATGGCAGAAAGATCCGCTCTTTCACTGGCAGATATTGTTGTTCCGGAATGGAAAAAAAAGCAGTGGATTAATTCTGAGAGAAGCACACATGATCAATATCTTCTGGATGTTATTGAACTGATGAAAGTAAGATCTAAAAGAACTACTGATCTTGTCGAGAATTCTGTGTATTTCTTTAAAGATCCACAAACATATGAAGAAAAAGCCGCAAGAAAATATTTCAAGGATAATGCAGCAGAACTGTTAAAGGAAATTTATACTGAGCTGGAACAACTCCAGGTTTTTGACAAAGATCATCTTGAAAAATTATACCACGATTTTGCTCAGAAATCAGAAATCAGCTTTGGAAAAATTATCCATCCTGCACGCCTTGCTGTAAGTGGTGTAAGTTTTGGACCTGGTTTGTTTGAGCTCTTGAGCATTTTGGGCAAGGAAGTTGTTTTAAGAAGAATTAAAACAACTGTTTCTTTTATAGAAAGGAACAGAACATGATTGCACATATTGTAGCATGGAAACTAAAAGATTGCGATGAGTCTGGAAAAAAAGAGGAAGTTGGCAGAAAAATAAAAAGAATGCTTGAGAATCTGAAAAATTCCATTCCGGAAATCATTAAAATTGAATGCGGATTGAATATTAATAAATCAGATTCTGCATATGATATTTCATTATATTCACTGTTTGATTCAATTGAAAAATTACAAATATATCAGAATCATCCTCAACACAGGCAAGTTGCAGAATTCATTTCCAGAGTAGTTGCCAGAAGAGTCGTTGTTGATTATCAGATATAAATTAACTCATATTTTACTGAATGTTTTAATGGAGTATTGATGAAATCTACTAATAATAAACCGGATTCCGGTAGTAATGATGAAAAAAAACCTGCATCAGAATCTGGTACAGTTTCTACAGCCAATTTTATTCGGGAAATCATAAAAAATGAAATACAGGATGGAAAGCTGAACGGGAAAATTATCACGCGTTTTCCACCTGAACCAAATGGCTATCTTCATATTGGCCACGCAAAGGCTATCTGCATTAATTTCGGACTAGCCAGAGAGTTTCAGGGGGAATGTCATTTGCGGTTTGATGATACCAATCCTTCCAAAGAGGAAACTGAATATATCGAGGCTATAAAAAGGGATGTTAAATGGCTTGGCTTTGAATGGGGAGAGCATCTTTATTATGCATCCGGTTATTTTGAACAGATGTATTTATGGGCAATTGAACTGATAAAGGCAGGTAAAGCTTATGTTGATGATCTGACTGCTGAGAAGATAAGGGAGTACCGGGGTACTTTAACAGAGGCTGGAAAAGAAAGCCCGTATCGAAACCGGTCTGTTGAAGAGAACCTTGATTTATTCAAGAGGATGAGGAATGGAGAATTTCCTGACGGGTCAAGAGTGTTAAGGGCAAAAATTGATATGGCTCATCCAAACATGAATATGCGTGATCCTGTAATGTATAGAATAATGAACGCGGCTCATCATCGTACAGGAACCGAGTGGAAAATTTATCCAATGTATGATTGGGCACATGGGCTTGAGGATTCCATAGAAAATGTAACACATTCTCTTTGTTCACTTGAATTTGAAGATCATCGGCCACTTTACGACTGGTTTCTGGAACAGTTGAATATTCATCATCCGCGTCAGATAGAATTTGCCCGCCTTAATCTGACATATACAGTAATGAGCAAGCGTAAATTGTTGCAGTTGGTTAAAGGCGGGTATGTTTCAGGATGGGATGATCCGCGAATGCCTACCTTGTCTGGTTTCCGCAGAAGAGGGTATACACCAGAGGCAATTCGTTCATTTTGTGAACGAATTGGTGTTGCCAAACGTGACAGTATTGTGGATTATGCCCTTTTGGAACATTGTCTCAGGGAGGATCTTAATAAAAGGGCGCTTAGGGCCATGGCTGTGTTAAACCCGATCAAAATAGTTATTGAAAACTATCCTTCAGACAAGGTTGAATATCTTGAAGCTGTAAATAATCCGGAAGACGAGACTGCAGGTAAACGGATGGTGCCTTTTTCAAAAATAATTTATATAGAACAAGCTGATTTTATGGAAGAGCCTCCCAAAAAGTTTTTCAGACTGGCTCCGGGTCGTGAAGTAAGGTTAAGATACGCATATTTCATAACATGTAATGAAGTGATTAAAGATCCGGATACCGGAAACATTGTTGAACTTCGTTGTATTTATGATCCTCAGACAAGGGGCGGCTGGGCACCTGACGGGCGTTCACCCAAAGCTACAATTCACTGGGTGTCTGCACAACATGCTATAGATGCAGAGGTGAGGTTGTATGGGCAGCTTTTTTCAAAAGAGGATCCGGATGATGCTCCAGATGGAGATTTTCTTTCAAATCTGAATCAAAAATCACTTGAAATACTGTCTGGATGTAAACTGGAACCGGATTTGAAAAAAGCAATGCCGGGCAATCGTTATCAATTTGAACGAATAGGGTATTTTTGTGTTGATAATGATTCATCACCGCAAAAGTTGATTTTCAACAGAACTGCTACCTTAAGAGATGAATGGGCTAAAATTGCAAAGAAAGCGAAAGAAAAGAGATAGTCTGATTATTGACTATCATTTATGCCAAAAAGTAATTTATAAATACAAAAAAAACAATCGATCACAAGTTCTAAATGGGGCTGTAGCTCAGCTGGGAGAGCATCAGGCTGGCAGTCTGAGGGTCAGGGGTTCGATCCCCCTCAGCTCCATTAAAATTGGAATTAATGCTCCGTATAAACGGAGCATTTTTTTTTGATATTATTATTTCGAAAATCGGACGGTTAAATTACGATGAGCTTACCGCAGAAAGGTTTTTATGTATGTGAAGGTCATAAGGTAATGGTGAATTGTGAATTATGAATGGTGAATGAAAAAAAAATACAATCGTTATCGTTGTCGTTATTGCTATCCCCATGACAGCATTTTAAGCGTTCAGGGTCTATTTCTTTATTTCGCGATATCCACGAAGCAGATCGCGTAAAAGAATCGTCCGTTTTTGGTATTATATGTCTTCTTAAAAAAAAGACAAAAGAACAATAAATTTCAGAAACGAAATGATCAATTAACCGTTACTGGACGCCTGGTTATAGGGCTGATCAATTTATGTTTTAGACAGAAAAAAGACCAGTAAAATAGTATTGATTATTTGCATTTGATGCAGGTAGTTAATATATTATTAATTCTTGTCTTTTACAGAGCATCCTCTGCAAATTACGGTTTAATCGGTTCAAAAAATATGAATCGAAATACCGTTTTTATTATCAGAACATTATACGGAGGTTACATGAAAAAATACCAGGCCGGATCGATTCGTAATGTTTGTTTGCTCTCTCATGGCGGCGTGGGGAAGACAACTCTCCTTGAAGCTGCATGTTTTACTGCCAAATCTATTCCCCGAATGGGAAAAGTTGATAATGGAAGCAGCTTTTTTGACACCAGGGCTGATGAAAAAGAACGGAAAATGACAATATCCATGCATCTGGCATATTGTGAATGGAAAGACACAAAAATAAATTTCCTCGACACTCCGGGTTTTCTGGATTTTCTTGGAGATGCCAAGGCTGCTTTACGTGTTGTCGAAACTGGTATTATTCTGGTAGATGCAGTTGATAAAATACAGGTAGGGACTGAGCTGGTCTCTTCATATGTAGATGAAGCCAATGTTTCCCGTATGTTTTTTGTTAACAGTATGGACAAAGAAAACGTGGATTTCGACAAAACCCTCTCTGCAATTCGTGATGCATACGGAACTGCAGTTGCACCATTAGTCGTTCCAATAGGATCAGGTTCAAATTTCAGGGGCGTTATTGATCTGGTTTCCAAAGAAGCTTTCACGTATAAAAGGGATGGGGATGGAATCGGTGAAAAGATGGAAATCCCTGCAGAAATGAATGATAATGTTGAGAGTTTACGCCAGGCTTTAATGGAATCAATTGCAGAAACAGACGAGAATCTGATGAATACCTATTTTGAAAACGGGGAATTGACCGATGAAGAAATTCGTTCCGGTTTGTCAAATGCGATGATTCAGGGAACTGTTTTCCCGGTTCTATCCGGAAGTGCAGCATTGAATATGGGTGTTGATCAACTGCTTAACAAAATTAAGAA
>JAAYEB010000220.1 GCA_012728995.1 Fibrobacter sp.
ATTCTTATGTAAACCTCGACAATCCAGCCTCGTTTTATAATCAGAAAGCTATTTTTGAGCTCCTTACCTGTGGTATGGAGTTATCTGGAATTACCGGTGGTTATTCTTTAAAAATTAATTATGACGGAAAACCTTTTTTATGCTGGTCTTCAGATCCACCTGGACGTTGGAACGAAGTGAAGGCCGACTTAGTTATGCAGCCAAATCAGTGGTATCATCTTGTTGGGACATTTGGAGAGGATACAGCTAAACTATATGTCAATGGGCAACTTGTTGCAGCAACAAAACACACAGGAGCGTACGCTCCTGCTACGAATGCAGCAAGAATAGGCTGTGAATATCAGTCTGTAAATAATTCAACCAGCCGGACACGTCAGTTTTTTAACGGCAAAATAGATGAAGTCAAGTTGTACAACTACTCGCTTAACAGTGAAGAAATTGCTACTACTTACGAGAAATTGAAACCCGAGGATGAACAACCCTTCGAAATTAACTTTGGAATGAAAACTGTTTATGGAAACCCCGGTGATACTGTATGGATGCCGATTTACCTGACTAATTATGAAGACTGGTCATTCAGTTCGGCTCAATTCGTAATAAAGATAAATCCATCGCAGCTTTCTCTTGTTGATATTTCTTCTGATAGTGGAATGGTAAAAAACTGGATGCTCGACTGGAACAAAACGTTTGCGGATAGCATAATGGTTGGCATGGCTGGAACTGCTGCAACTTCGATACGTTACGGCGAGGGGGAATTTGTTCGTTGTCAATTTGTCGTTGGCAAATCCGTTGATTACAACGAAACCTGTATCGTACGGATGGAAGAGGTTAACATAGATGAAAAACACAATTTGATTTCTGCATCGGTAATTCCGGGAAAAATCATTACCAGTGTGCCTGATGTATATTATGGAGATGTCAATGGTGATGGTGTTGTGACCGTCTCAGATGTGCAGGCAATACTTTCATACGTAGTTGGAGAAATTGTATTACCCGATAACGATAACTACCCCAGTTTTACCACTACCGTTGCTGATGTCAGTGGTAACAATGTCATTTCAAGTTATGATGCCGCACTCGTTCTTCAGTATAGCCTCGGCATGATGGCTGATTTTCCTGCACAGCATGCAAAAGTACTTTCGAAGTCACTGGTTTCGTCTCAAAAACAGGAAAAAAAGACAGATCTTACAGTTTCACTTGCCTCCATGGTTTCAGATCAAAATGTGAATTTTAAATTGCAAGGAAACAATCTTTCCGGTTTTATTGCCGGTGAAGTTGCATTGAAATATCCCGAGACTATTGATTCAGAGCTTATTGATAAGATTGATATCTCAACACCACTACCAAGTGCAGGTGTGTTCTATAAAATAGATAAACAAAACCGGTTGATTAAGCTTGCTATCACTACAAGTAATGACATAGCCGGTGATGAATCGACTGACCTTGCAATAATTACTCTCCCCCAAAACTCCATGGAACAGTTGTCTGGAACATTTACCGTTGAACGTGCTTTGTTGAACGAGGGGCAAATTATAGCTAATGTTACAAATGGTGGAGTTGTCAATATGATTCAACCTGCAGGTAAGAGCATTGGAAAACATGTGTCACCCGTTTCTTACCGTAATGGTATTTTGCATATTAACCACATACTAAAGCCAGTTCGTGTTCAGATTTTTTCAATTAACGGGAAACTCCTTGAAAACAAACTAATTGGAAAAAGCAGTTCACAATCGATCATGATTGATATGAACAAACACTGCCGTGGAGTTTATTTCTACAAGGTAATATTTGCAGATGCGAAAAATGCGATTGGCAGCCTGGCAGTTCAAAAATAGGTAAGGTTTTGTTCGTGGGAACCAGTTCGGTATCTGTCCTGATATGTTTTAATGGGGCAAAGGAAATGCAGGCTGGCTTTTAAAATCGCATACTATACTTATGGGAAGACCCTGTTGCTGATTCAGGATTCCATATCATTCGGTGAGATAATCGTTATTCTTTTCACCATATTGTGATATCAGTTGCCCCCTTATCTATATGATTTCATTATAGATTTGACATTCCTTTGAAATTTAATTGCGTCAAATCTGACGGACCAGATACACGTTTTTGCAGGATATAAATTAATTGATCTGATTTAATTATTGCATTCAAAATTTAATAATACTATTCGATATGCCTTAAATTCAAATAAATTTAACTCTTTTAGAATTATCGTCAAAGATTTTAAGACGTACTTTTCAATGGCATCACCTTTATATTGCTGGTTTTAAGCCTAAATGATTGTCCACCTCTGACTTGTCTTAATTGCCGCAACCAATAATGGTAATTAATTCCCAATTGTTGGAAGGTTATTACTCCATGCTTGTTCCTGGCACAATCGCTAAATCGGAAACTAATTCCACAGTTGAACTTACACGGGGAATTTATATTTTTTAGGGTTAAAGGAGGAAAATGCTACTCACCCCTTACCAGCATTATTTCTGTTATTTTAATACCCATGAATTTAGTAAAGAAGTGAGTTTGATCTGAATCATCATATATGCTATATTATATACATTGAAACGGATGATTTATGAAAGCCTTCTTTATTTTGTTGCTCATTTCCACCCAGTTTTGGGCCAATATCAGGATATCAGGAATATCGATTCTGTCTCTTTCCATCCTGATAACAATCCTTACATAGTTGAACAGGACATTATTGTTCCAAAAGGAAAAATAGTTACAATTCCTGAAGGTGTTGTTTTGCTATTCCATCCCTTTTCTGGATTGCGTGTAGATGGAAGGCTCAATGTAATGGGTTCTGAAGAGAAACTGGTAATTTTCTCTGGTTTCACAACCGTCACTTGATTCCGGCGAACTGTTTTTATTAACCTCAGAATCTCACGATACAGCACGGATGATAATCGGGCGCATAAACGAAAGGATAGATACCCGCTGAATGTTACATTTCAGCAGGGTGTTAAACCTGATCTGGTATAATAGACACACTATTCATCCATCCGGCCAATCCAGCATCAGTCGATTCGATAACCATCACACTGTTTTGATCGGAAGAAAACATGATAATTATACAGGTTATGAGTATTTCAAAGGTGTGGTTTATGATGTCAGGATATATAACAAGGTAATTACAACTGATGTAATAAAGAAACTTCATAAAAATTAATGAGAAAAAATCTTACGTTTTATTTACTGCAGCATATCCGGTCTCATTCTACTGAACTGTTTTATGTATGAAAACACCCTGTATCTTGCCGAACCGAACATACCTTTTTTTGATAAAATATGTTTATTCAATCGAAAAATACACGAGTCGATTTGAATCAAATATTACAGATTTATAGTTTGTATTAAACAATTATCAAAGGTCCTTTCGTCGGGAGTTCAAAATAGTTAATGTACGAGCTTTAAACTGTAATGATACAGATTTGAATCCTGTCCAGATCATTTCCGTAATGGCCGTTTCTGGTGATTTACCCTGTTCTCTTGATATGTCACGAATCAGCGGTTATTTTATCTGATAATGTTGAAAAGAGTATTTTAATTGCAGTTGATCAATATTGTTCTGTGTAATCTTCTGGGTTCTGGTTGAAAGAGGATGGTATGGAAAAACAGATACAGAAAGCGATACCGGTTTTATTGATAATATCAGCATTGATCCTCTTTGCAGATAGTTCTTACGCTCTTCCGCCAGCCGGGTATAATAAAGTTGCTTATTACACATTTGATGCAACGCCTGTCGATCAGGATGTACTGTCACTCACGACATTTACCGATGAGGCAAATGTTGTTATTGTATTCGAAGGAACATTATGGGAACTTGCCGACACGGTGCATTACGATACTCAATGGATGCGCAATAAGGTGTACAAGTCAAAGAGAAAGATTCTTGATGATATACAGTCGTTACGTGAAAAAGGTATTCTGGTTTTGATGAATGTCGATGATGCTCCATCATGGAGTACCGAAACGCCGTTTACGGCCTGGAACGGGAAAAAATGCGATTATCGGGAATTTGCCGCATTTGTTGATTCTTGCGTTAAGGTAGTCGGGTTCGATGGTATTTCACTGGATGTGGAGCACAATGCGGTTGACAATACTCATTACAGGAATCTGATCAGAGAATTCGGGAAATATTTTGGTCCGCTTTCATCAGATTCTTTAACGACAATTTATACAGCCGCAGTATATAACAGCAGGTACGGAGTGCCTGGTGAAATATTCAGGGAAGAGGATGTGAGCCGGTATTTGAATTTTGTCATGGATATGGGCTATCATCATGACAATGAGATCCGGTTTGCTTTTTGGGCCGACCACCTGGGTGCTTCGAAAGTGATGCCTGGCATGTCTCATCAGGATAACAGTCTCAAAAGTGCCATGGACTGGTTATCCCGTCATCCGGCTCCCGAAACGGCAGGAATAATGGTGTATGCAGCAAACGTCAATAAGCAGTATACCGACTCAATATTATCGGTGCTGGGTGATCCACCGGTTCGCTCAGACCGGAAAATAACTGGCAGGGTGGGTTATACGTCGATGCATGTTGAAAGATATCAACGCTCGTTTATGTTCCATTTTTCCTTAAAATCCGCTGCAACGGTATCTTTGAACATAGTGTCGTTAAACGGAAGAATTTGTCGGAAAATATTTGACAATCATTGCCTGTCAGGTAATCATGTTACAAAATGGAACTATTCGGAAAATGGAAAGAGCACAATTGCTGCGGGAGTACATTATGCGGTTTTAGACATCGATGGTGTTGTAATGTCTGTTCCGTTCGTTGTTTTTTGATAGCTGAAGGATACTCTTGTGAATATAGTGTAGAAAATGCAAATTTAACATTTTTATCTGTTTGAAATTAAACTGTTTGTTGCATGTACTTGTATTTTGGTTCGGAGCAGAAATCTCCTTGAATCAATTAACTCTACACCGAAATTACCCTCAAAGCCGCTTCAAAATATTCAAAACTGATCAGTTCCTGTTCTAACCTTACAGCTTTTCCCAAACTTTCTGTAACCAGTTCTCTGTAAAGTGAACTCTCATCATCAGTAAGGTTTTCCAGTTTTACATAAGCAGGCGATTTCTCTTCAACCCAGTGATCCTTGTGTATGATAAGAGTGTTACGATCCATCAAAAAAGATTTTGCATTGGGGAAAAACATTCTGAACTGATTTAATATTGCAAACCCGTGAGTATCAATATCACCCCAGTACCAGATCCTTTTCTGATACAGCCACCTGGCATCGACAAGATATTCAAATCCGTATCCCCGGCCAAACAGTACGATAGCTCCTTTGATTGGAGGGAAACAAAGGCCATTAATATCATTCTCACTAATAAAAACCTGATCTGCATTGAGGTCAAGATTGCTGAACTGATCCGGTGGAAGTGCCAGGTCGCTCAAACCATTGATATAGAGCGACGGATCGAGTATACGAAAACGGATCATCGGTGGTTTTGAAAGAAAACCGTAGCGTTTTTCAAACCCTTTTATTCCACACTGCGAAAAGTCGATGTGTTGAGAGTCAAGAAGAATATCGAACCATTCTCCCAATATCTTTTTGTGTGTTTCAATAAACTTGGTATCTACCCCAGTAATACTGACCTGTCTGAGGTAGATTCCGGGTCTGGGGTGTTTGAGAATCCATTCAGTAATACTTATCAACTTTTTGAGAACAGGAGCAAGTTCAAGAAGTACGAAAGGTTTATTGAAAATCCAGTCTTCGAGTTTGGGAAATACCAGCAGAACCTCTTTTGTGAGTTTCTGAAACAGGTGTAATTCCTTCTTCCTGTTAATAAAGGATGCTACTGAAAGTTCCGAATCAAAAAGAAGAGCAACAGGTAGAGTGTTACGGCCTACTTCCCTGAAATTAATATCACACCACTGGACTGTGTAAGGCTGGTTATCAGTATTAATAAACAGTTTTGTCCACTTGATTGCCGAACCGAAATTTTCGCTGAGAGCCTGTCCCTGAGGATGTTTAAGTGTAAATTTTAAAGGGTAGGGGATAGTATGTCGTAAACTGTCCTGAAGAAATACACCTTTTTCCCATTTGCGCAGGATCAGTTTTTTGATATCATCCGGTGTTGTCCATTCTGTCTTCCTGCCACTCTTCATACTACACTTGCTTCTTTTTCTGCAATATATTCTTCAATGGTCAGGTTGCGGAGCATCGACTCGCGACCTTCGGGGCTGTAAACAAATCCTACACTGGACACATAAGGCTCGATAATATGAATCTTCTGCAGTGGTGTAACAATAAGCAGTTGAAGGTTAAGCCGTTTGAAAAGCTCAAGGCCAAACCGTGCAGATTCATCCGAACCTCTCCCGAACGCTTCATCAATTACCACAAACCGAAAACTGCGGGAGCGAATTTCGCCCCATTCAAGCCCAAATTGATATGCAAGACTCGCGGCCAGAACCGTATACGCCAGTTTCTCCTTCTGACCACCTGATTTACCACCAGAATCGGTATAGTGTTCGTATTCAGTGTTATCCTCCATATAACGTTCTGATGCGGCAAAACTGAACCAGTTACGGACATCGGTGACCTTTTTGGTCCAGCGCTTGTCCATATCACTTGACCCCTCGCGGCCGCGGAAACGATCAATGATTGCTTTTACCTGTAAAAATTTATTTTCTGCATACAGTTCGGTTTCCGAACCGGTAAGACCACCTTCAGTACAGGCACGCAGTGCCCCCCTGAAATCACGTACCTCGGTGTCGGTATTCTCCTGTGCTTCAAGAACGATATAGCGTCCTTTATTGTACTCTATCCCGGCCAGAGAATGATTGATTCTTTCTATTCGCTCCCGTATAATTACCCGTTCACGGTTGAGCTGTGACTGAAAGTTGGCAATTTCACGAATAGTATTTTCATTAAGCAATGCCTTGAACCGTTCTTCATATTTAGGAAGATCATCTGCTTCAAGCTGCGCAAGCATTGCACGGAACTCCGGCCCCGATTGAAGTGTTGCATCGATTTCAGCAGTTTCTGCTGCATTGTCTCTTCGATAATCCTGCATTGCACCTATAATCTTTTCAGAAAGTGCCTTTAGTTTTCTGTCTTCATTGTCTATCTTTTTTTGAATATTTTCACGTAGTTCCTGCTGTCTGTTGTCACAGGACTCTACAGTCAGTTGATGTTCCCCGTAAATTTCTTTGCGAAATGAATCAAGCTGGTTATATACAGATTGATTTTGAAGATCACTGCTGAATTCTCTCAGTACTGTTCTGCACTGTTCAAGCATCTGCTCTGCCAGACTCTGTTTTTCCTTGTTTCTTGACCTTTTATCTTTGCAGGTGTCCAGAACGGATTCTGTATCCTTGAGTTCCTGATTTAACTGTTCAAGTTTAAGACTGAGAGTCCTGAGGACATCTGAGGCACTTTCAAGCTCTTTGCGTTCTTTTTCCAGTTCCACAATACGCACCGAAACTGGTTTCCAGTCTATCTCATCATACAAAGAGAAGGTTTCAAGGCGCACCAGATTTTCTTTACGGACCCTCAGATCCCTGAGTTTCTGTTGTAAATCGCTGACAAGTGTGGCCGCGTTCTGGATCTGTTTCTCAAATTCGAGTCTCTGAACATCAAGGGCTTTGAGTTTGGCCTCATTATTCCATCCCAGTACGTAGCGGCTTCGGTCGTTAAGATTGAACCGGTCGTCTTTTTCATGACGGTTTCCTGAACCCTTTATCTGACCCGACATGGTGAGAGCCTGTTTTTCTTTGCGAAACTGATCCAGTGAATTACAGCATACGTAATCAAATCTCTTCGCAAGCTCATTTTCCATCCAGTTGTAGAATTCACTTTCAGGTTTGATGGAAAGTTTTCTTACCATGGACAAAGGTTGAATTTCAGTATTATTTTTCAGGTTCCGGGAAAGTGTGCGGAAATACACCAGACGGCTTTTGAGATTGGTGGAATCGACCCACGCGGAAACCCTGGCATAGAGACGGTCGGGAACCAGAAGTGACAGGGCGAAATTGTGAAGGACTCTTTCGATTGCTCCCTCCCAGTTACTGTCTTCAGGCCTGACCTGGAGAATTTCACCAGCGAACGGAAGCTCGTCTTCACTAATACCAAGTGCAGTGCAAAGTTCATCTCTTATTCTGATCTGATTAGAACCGATATTGCTGCGCCGTTTACGCAATGATTCAATCTCTTCTGTAATTTTTCTGTGCTCTTCACGAAGTTGTGCCATCTGGACACCCTCTTCGGTGCGTTTGTTTTCAAGCTGTGCCTCTTTTTCATCACCGGACTGCATTGCTTCAGTTATGGCATTACGGTTAGACAGGAATGTATCCAGAGAATCGACAACAGGAAAAGAGAGTTGATCAGCAAGGGTATTGTACTGGTTGAAAGAATGCAATCTCCTGTTTTTGGCATTTGTTAATTCTGTAATTTCAGTCTTGAGTCTTTCGAGGCGGTCGCCACCATTGTCTGCTATAGCCCTTTTAAGTTCATCACGGGCAGCATGTTTCTGAGTGACAGCCTGCTTTATCTGTTCAATACGTGCATCAAGTTTTGTATGTTCATCATTTAGATTTTTAAGCCTGTGGTGAAGTAATTCCTGCTTGATCTGAGCAAAATAGGGGCGTAGAGTATCACGAAAAAGTCTGTATTCATTGCAGCTACGTGTAATTTTATCATATTTATCAAGGTCATCGACAATTGGTTTAAGTCTGTCGATCTGAAATTTGGCCTTGAGAACGGCTTCATGAGCGCGGTTGAGATCATCAAAATGTGAAATCAGAGCATTTATGCGCGACTCTATATCAAAGGGTTCCAGCATGTGCGTGCGAACAAAGTCTGTAAGATTGCCAACTGATTTCATTGATACTGTTTGATGAAACAGTTCCAGGGCCTGCTGGTTTTCTATACCAAACCGTCGTTTGAATGAAGCGGCATAGGGCGGAAAACTTTCATAGACATCATCAACCCCCTCAGTTGCTTTCACTCTTTTTTTCAGGTTCCTGATATCGGAGCCGAAGTTTGCAAAGTGTTCTGCTATGTGAAGTTCACGGTCGGCGATGACAAAAAATCGGTTTGGTTGACCAGAAAGATCTTTTTGCCAGAACACCTGGGCGAGGGTAACTGTCTGAAGATAACCGGGATTTGTAAACACACCAAGGATGACCGAATAGCTATTCTGATCGCGAAGTGCAACCGGTTTTGCTCCCATTCCCATATCACTGCGTTCAGTTTTATAGAATCCATTTACATAAGATCTCAGTGAACGTTCTCTGGTATCTGCGCCGGCTGCTTTGTTGTAAACTATCCGGTTAGATGGAACTAGCAGTGTCGTGATTGCATCCACAAATGTTGATTTTCCTGATCCAATATCACCAGTAAGGAGGCCGTTTTTACCATCAAGGGTAAGTGTCCATACCTTGTTGTGAAATGTTCCCCAGTTATACACTTCTGCACGGCTCAGTCTGAACCCTGCAAGTTCATCACTGTCGTCAAAACTAAAAGAAATCTGATCACTCATCATCGCGTGCCTCTCCGGGTTCCGGGAACAGATACTCTTTTAATCTCTGGTCAAATTCGTTAAGCCATTGTGCATCCACAAATACCTTGAGTATTCTGCGAACTTCAATATTGTTCTTGTCTGTACGAAGAAAACGGATAAAACCCATGTCTGCAATTTTTTTCAGGTGAGATTCAACCTGGTTAACTATTTTAACTTCATTTGATCCTGATGGAAGGAAAGTGGTGATCATCCCGACCACATCACTTTTACTGATAATGAGGCGGTTATCACTGCTTGTTGCATCATGTTCAGCAAGACGACGTCGCAAAAGTGCAAGCAGCAAGCTTACCGGGTATGATAACTGACGACGGGTGACAAGCCGCGGCAGTTCTTCATTGTCATCCTGTGGATCGATTGACTTGAGCCAGGCGAATCCTTCTTCTTCCGAAATCTCCAGAGTCAAGCCTATCTCTTTTGCGTAGTCGCGTATACGGGCTTGCAGATTAAGAAGGTTCTGCCATTGTCCGGGATCTTCATCAGCGTATACGACACCCTTGAGAAGATGTATCATGACCTTTGAAAACGCTTTTCCCGACTCTGTAGTTTCAGGCATTTTTAGCTCCTGTTGAAAATAATCCGGGGGAGAATTGCTTTGCGGATTCGTTCGTTACCGTCCTCCCAGCTTATCTCTTCACTGCATGTTTCATCAAAAACAGTCAGTCTGTCCGAGCTTGCAAGAGACAAGTAGCACACAAGTTCGGCAAGTCCTTTCTGGAGGGGGTATTTTTCTAGAAGTCCTGAAAGAGTAACCTGCGGGTTCGTCTGAAGTTCCCTGCGGATATTGCTTTCAAGTTCAGTCTTGTCTATATAAAAATGATTAAACAGTACCTCTGAATCAAAATTATCATTCTCACCTTCAGAAACAACTGATGAAAGGTCGATTTCAGCAGTGGGTTTAAACATGGGTCGTTCCATCACAAGCTGAATTTCTGGAGATATCTTGTCAATACTCATAAATGAGGCTGATTTCGGGATGTTGTACTTTGCATGCAGGGCATTCTGGGAGATACTGTCAAGTATGTTCATGATTCTCTTGTTTTCGAGGTAAGCCTGATTGTCAAGGTATCGGCGGAGTTGCTGTGAGAGACTCGCAACTGTACGTTGTGTTTTTTCACCTGCTTCAAGCCAGTCAAAGTGGATGCGTCTGAGGCGGCTGTCTGGTTCTGAGGATCTGATACAGTTTATGGCAAAAACCTTTTCGAGCAGTTGTGAAAACTCTTCCTGGCTTTCTGGTGACATAAGGAAATCCCAGAAAGCCTTGAAACTTCGGCCCTGGTCCGAATTCACTATTGTGTCTCTTTCTCCAAATATCTCTTCGAGAAGATCCCCTTTTTTCCCTTCCCAGGCTGCGATATTTTCTCTGACCTGCATATCCAGTTTCCGGAAATTTTCCTCAACAGCTCTGAAATCTCCACGCAGATCATTTGACATGGTACTGAACTGCATAAACCTTTCCATGAGTGCTGTTTTATCAAGTACAGGTATTTCACCATTTTTTATTGCGTTTATCTGATTGTCGATTTGCGCTTTTTTTTCTTCGAGGGTTTTTATTCTGGTGGCAATATCGGTTTCTGCTCCGATTACTATTTGCCTGAGC
>JAAYEB010000221.1 GCA_012728995.1 Fibrobacter sp.
AAAACACTGATACCCATGATTTAAAACACTGATACCCATGATTTAAAACACTGATACCCATGATTTAAAACACTGATACCCATGATTTAAAACACTGATACCCATGATTTAAAACACTGATACCCATTGTTTAACAGTGAACCATTATTATCTTACTTCATTCTCTATTTTTTTCAGAATCCAAAGAATCTTTTTCGGGAACAAGATACCATCCAGCAAGATAAGTAATTACCCCGGGCCAAATACCTGTAAGAACAGTAGCAAAGATAAATATTAACCGAACCAAAGTTACATCATAGTTATAAATATCAGCAATACCGGCACATATACCTGCAATTTTTTTGTCTTCATTAACTCTGTAAAGTTTCATTCAGCCTCCTGGTTAATTTTTTTAAATTTTTATTCAATATTTTTTAATTACACATTCAAACTCAATTATTATATATCTTTTTTCTTTTTTTGAGAAGCGGTAAACGGTTCCTGGTTTCAACAATTATATCAGGATCAATATCTGCATAAATTATCTGCTCATCTTCACCTGCTTCTGCCAGAATATCACCCCAAGGTGAAACCACCATAGAATGCCCATAAGCTTTATATGACGATTGAGGATTTTTTCCCTGCGAAATTGCTGCCAGAAAAATTTGATTCTCTATTGCCCTTGCACGCATTACGATTTCCCAGTGAGCCGGTCCGGTTACCTGATTAAATACTGCAGGTACAAGAAGCAGCTCAGCTTCTTGTGAAACTGTACTACTTACTATTTCTGGAAAACGGATATCATAACAGATCACAGTTGCGATACATCCTAACTCAGTCATTTTAAAAGCGCTGCTTCTACCTGATGAAAAGATGGCTGATTCACAAACTCTAAGTTGTTTAAAATCCACATCAAAAAGCATTCTCTTATCGTAGAAGTATATCTCATTACCATCAGGCCCCAAAAGATACGACCTGTTATAAATGCAGCTTCCCTGTTTTACAGCCATTGAACCAGTACAGATATAAACACTGTTTTGGGCAGCAAGTTCTTTGAACTCCAAAAGAATATCATCTTCATTATCTGTAATATTTTTTAATGACTGTAACTCAAACGGATAATAGAACATCTCCGGCAATGCTATCAGTGATGCACCCGTGCCGATTGCTTCCTTAACCATTTCCATTGCGTGATATACATTTCTGGCTTTTTCATAACAAGGCACAATTTGGCAAAGGGCTATTTTGAATTTTTTCATAAATTTTCTCAACCAATAATAAATATCAATAGTGCAAAACAATAAAATATTTTTTATTCCTGAATCTTTCAAGTTGGCCCTGAATGGAACCAAATAATTTACAATCAGCTGCGAAAACGACACTTTCACAGAATCGGTTTTATGGCTGTAAAGGTGATATAAAAGCAGTTAGCAGCTTTTCATTCTGATTTGGGAATTCGGAATCGTATCGAATCAGGAAACAGAGAATACAGAATCGATTCCAACCCCGAGAACTCCAATTTCGAAACAGAACATAAGGAATATCTGAAGAAAAACGCTCCAGTCCCCAGAATATAGGCACAGTATGTGATAGTATATCAGATTCCGATAACTATCACATTCTTTAAAATCATCACCTGTTATGGAAAAAAGTCGCCAGCTCTGGGCCGATATATTAAGAATACTAGCTATTTTTTGTGTGATTCTTATACACAGTGCAGCTCCTTTGCTTACCCGTTATGAAGAGATCACAATTTATGCCTGGTGGATTGGCAATCTCTACAATTCAATTTCCCGATGGTGTATACCGGTTTTTTTTATGTTAAGCGGAACGTTTCTGATTCAAAAAGCAGGTACAGAAACTCCTTTTCGATTTTACCTGAAACGATTAAAACGCATCTTCATACCATTTGTAATCTGGAGCGGTATCTATTTTTTATGGCGTATCTATGTAAATAACGAAAATCTGAATATAGCCTTGTTTTTTCCATTGCTTATCAAAGAGCCGGTTTATTATCATTTATGGTTTATTTATGTTTTAATGGAGCTTTATCTTTTTGCACCTGTCATAAGTTCCTATATCAGAAGTTCGAATCGCAACAATCAGTTTTATTTTCTGTTTTTATGGTTTTCCATAATTTCCGTTTTTCCGACTCTTAACCACTTCTATAATACCCAAACATACTTTCAATCAAGTATGCCAAGTCAGTTATTTGTTTATTCAGGTTATTTCATACTCGGGTATTTTATCCGGGAGATCTCCATAGAACGATTTGTCAAAAAAAGTCTTGTTCTGGTATTCATATCTGCTTTTCTTATAACAGCTTCAGGTACCTGGTATTTAACTGTTTACAAAAACGATGGTGATTTTGATCAGTTTTTTTATGAATATTTCAGTTTCAATGTTTCACTTATGGCTATTTCAATCTTTTTAATCGTAAAATGTTCCCGTCTTCCTCAATGGATAATCAGTTTTGAAAACCGGCATTCTTTTGTCGGAAAAGTAGCAAGGTGCGTTCCTGGGATCTATTTTCTGCACGCTATTGTTATTGCTGTATTTAAAAGAGGATTCCTCGGGTTTTCCTTTGATGAACTGACAATCAGTCCATCTGCCGGTATCCCAGTATTTGCCACAACAGTTTTTCTCATTTCACTGATTCTTACAACTATTATAAAAACTATTCCTGGAGTAAAACATATTGTCCCATAAGAGGGGTGTAGGACATGAAAACAACATGGAATTCAGTCATAATATGCTTTGTATTATCAGTTACCATTTTTGCACAAAAGAAGTATCCCGATCCGCAAAAGGAAACGATCCGTTTAATAACAGGGCAAATTTATAAATCGTTTGAAAGGCTGGCCCGCTCCGAAATACTTCTGTTACCAAAAGATCAGGCGTGGAAAGAAAATGTACCTGAAGTAAAAACAGTTCTTATCCGATCCAGTGCAGACAGTACAGAACAACCGGCACTTTTTTATGACTCCAAATCCAGTCATAAAAAGCCACTTCTGTGCGCACTTCACAGTTGGAGTGAAGATTATCAACAACACTACAGCATTCCTTACGGAATCTGGGCTGTTCAAAATGACTGGGTTCTTATCCTCCCCGATTACCGGGGTCCTTTCACAAACCCGGGCTCCACCCTTTCGCAATACGCAATACAGGATATTCTTGATGCTGTTGAGTATGCAAAAAAAAATGCCAAAATTGATGAATCAAGAGTGTACATAACCGGTTTTTCGGGCGGCGGTATGGCAACTCTGATGATGGCAGGTCGATATCCGGATATATGGGCAGGTGCCGCTGCCTGGGTTCCGGTATACGATCTTGTACAATGGTATGAGAGTATAAAGAATGCCAGACACAACTATTCAAAACATATCATAAATTCCTGTGGCGGCCCGCCTCTCCCCGGTACTGAAGCAGAAAAAGAGTGCAGGAAAAGAAGTGTAAGCATGTATCTCAAAAACGCGAAAAATAAAAATGTTCAGGTGTACATAGCAGCAGCTGTTGCTGACAAATTCGTTCCACCCGGTCAGGCGATTCGCGCATTCAACGACCTTGCCTTTGAAAACGATCTCTTTTCAGAAACTGATATCGATTATATAAATACAAACAATAAACTCCCGGCACATCTTGAAAGCTCCTTTTCGGACAGCCTTTTTACCGACGCAGGTCTTGAATGTCTGTACAATAAAAAATCTGCTAACGTAATACTGAAAATATTCAGCGGAAATCATAATATTATCTATAATGCAGGGTTGTACTGGCTGAGCAGACAGAGAAGATAATACTATTTTTTCATTTACATAAATCGACCAAAAAGTTTCAAAAAAAAAAGGGGGACAACCAATCCCCCTTAAACTGATATTTTTCTGATATTTTTTATTTTGCCAATTTGATTTTTATTGAACCAGTACTCCCCGGAACCTTTTCAGTTATACAAATCAATGCAATAGCACTTTCAGTTGTTTTTACAATAAATACATCCCCATTTGCAACATTACTGGACACTTCAGTTGCTTTACTTTCACTAAACTCCGGAATTTCTTCTTTTGTCGTAACAGCATCAAACTCTGCAGCTGTCATTGTTATTTTGTAAAACTTTGTTTGCGGCGGATTTGTCCAGTTTTTAGCATAATCAAACGCACTTGCCTTTGCCCAGGCAGGTGTTCCAATTTTTTCTACCTTATTCACACCGGAATAAGCATAGCATAAATCAATTTTTGAAATGTTATTTCTAGCATCAGCACTCAACCATGCAACACCCTGATCAAGATCTATCGAACTTCCATGATCAGGATTGCTATTTGCACCTGCAGTAATAGTAGCTGTTTGAACAGGTGTACCTTCCGGCTCTGTACTTCCACCCTCAACAGTAAAAGGGAAATAGGTGTCATTTTCTACATCAGCTTTAACTGTAACCTTGATTTTGTAGTCACCTGATGGAGTATTTGAAGAAATTTTGATTTTTAAATTATTATCTTTAAATTTGAAGGATTTAACTCCTTTAACTGTAGGTCCTTCTACTTGTATCCGGGACTCTGAAACCGATTCATTTTGTGCAGTAACAACAGTGAATATTACAGATGATATTTCTTCTGAAGCTTTGACTTCACCGGTTATGGGTGTTGTAGTACCGGCATCAAGAATTGAAGGAACACTCAAAGTAACTTCAGGTGCAGAACTCTCATCAGGATCCAGCAACCCACACCCCGTGAATCCGATTCCAAGTGCAAAAGCGCAAACGATTGTTCTCAATCCGATTTTCATAAAAAAATCCTCCTGTTAAGTAAATAAAAACATTCACGTTTATAAAAACAAAGCAATAGTATACAATGCACAACACTTTCAATCAACAATAATAATATTAAATTCTTTCACTCAAAAGATGAATAAAAAACAAACTTTTTCTGATTCGTACCAACTTTAATATTACTGAATTTTTTGGTTCGAAGAACTTCTCCAGCCCCTCCCATTGCAGCAACATCTATGGTATATACCCCAGGCTTAACAGGGATTCTTGCAATCTGAACCGTTTTAGGTAAAAGGAAACAACTTCTTGTATCCGCTTTTTCCAACTGATCTGCCAATACATCAGTTCCTACATTAATCAGTATATTTGCTAAAGGATTATTTGTAGTAAGCTGTCCCTTGGTCTGCTGTGTAGTTATGGTTCTAATAACCACTCTTGCTACAGTCCTGGCCAAAGTAGCAGCCTTTGTATCTTCAAGGTTTTTTGCTACCTGAAGATCAAAGTCATTAATGACAGTAGTTGTAAATGGTTCAGAATATCCGTCACAATGTACTTTAAACGCTTTAGTTTTAGAAGAATGTGTTTTAAGCACAGGAAGAGCAAACTTAATATGAAAAGTAGTTCCGGATTTTGTTTTTTTCCCTTTTTCAGCTTTTTTTAGTTCACTTTCGGGTATGGGCGGTGCCGGTAACGACATGGTTTCCCTTTTACCGTCCGGACGCTTGTGATGAACCACCAGAAGCCCATCTTTAACATAAGTACCACTCCAGACAGCTTCTTCTATTGATGGCCCCTTTCCGGAATATCCGATAAAAACTATTTCTGAAATATTATTATCAACCCCAGGCACCTGAACTTTTGGAGGTTCGAGTTTCAACAGTTCATTATCCGATTCCCGATCGTTGAGTTTGAACATGTTATATGCGTAATTTTGAATGTATGAAGGAAGTTTCACAGGACCATTTTTATAGGCTTTAACAGATTTAAACAGGGAAATCATTGCATTATCAGATTCTCCGGCAGCATCATACACGATAGATGACAAAAAATGAAACATCCCATCGGATGTATATTTTTCATCTGTTCTGTTTTTACGCTCCCATTCATCGAACAGAAGCTGCATCCGTCGTGTTTCCACCAGCGCTTCATGAACCTTATCAAAGGCAAGAAAATTAAAGGCAACAACCTGATGAAGAAATGTTAACTCATATGGCCGGCTCCTGTATGGCCGGACATTATCATTAACCAGCATTGATGCAACCTCATTGGTAACAGAGCGCGCAAACAGATCGTGATATACATTGATTGCATTCAGAAGATATGAGTTACTTGAATCATGCATACCCTCATAATGGTACAATATACCAATATCCAAATTGTATAACAGCTCATTATTTCTCCCGTAAAGTTTAGGATTTTTTTTTATAAAATCAACAGCAGGAAGAAACTCATTTTTACGGGTAGAGTCAGCCAGTTTTTCCTTACGCAATGCGCTGCGCGACGCACAGGAAAAAAACAGAATACACCCTATTGCTGTTAAAAACAGAATAATTTTTTTCATACTGAATAATTAATCAGGGATAGTTTGATCAGAATTTGGTTTTTGCCCGTTCTACATATTTTTTGATTTTTTTCTCACCTATCCAGACTTTCCGATTACTCTCTATTTCGACAAGCTCCAGATTAGTCTGGTAAAACACAACAGCTTTATTACCTTCCTGATCAACAATAGTATTTATTGTTCCAATAAGCATAAGATCCGCACCAGTCTCTTCACCCATTGATTTTGCAGTATAAACGGACGCATTTTCAGCCATATCCGCTTTTTCGTCACGAAGCTGCTCCCGCTCCGATTTTGTAGCTACAAAATCAACTTTACCAGAGTTGAGCAGTGCACGTTCCATATTTTTTACAAATGTTTCGACACTAATATGTTCATGACTTTTATTAACAACATTCCCTACAATCACAGTTGGCCGTTTGTTCTCTTCTTCCCATTTGTACAACCAGCGCTGTGACAGACAATCGTTAATCATTTCTTCGGCAACAAGCCGCGAGTCAGTATCATTCCACCTGCCTGTAAGATCCATGGTAGAATCACTTTGAACCCTTGATACTTTTGTAGTACAACCGACTACCAGAAGCGGCAATAACCAGCAGATTATTCTCTTTTTCGATAAAAACATCAAAGCCTCCTTTTATTCCATAATTAGAATTTTCAATTCTGAATCTATAAAATACACTAATTTACTCGCTTTTACCATAACTTCTTATTTTGTACACACAACAGCAGCCTGCTGTTTTAACCATGCTGATGCACGCTGCCTGACATCCTTCGCTGCACCTTCCGGAGTGGAAAAATGGTACTGACGTTTTGAACGACCAGCATAAAGATCTCCACTTGAAGAATCGGATGTGAATCTTTTAGACTGCTTGAGGTTTTTCTCCATAACTTTCATTACCGGTTCCTGTCCTTTTACAGAACTTGTTGCCACTACTATCAAAACTTTCTGATACAGCATATAATTAATTTCCAGTGTGGCTGAGTATGTTTTTACAAAATCATTTTTGGACGGGTCTCCATTTATCTCTTTTAGAAAAACCGATGATGAGTTAATTTCCGGTTCCAACTGGTCTGCCTTTGGCAAAGAAACAATACACTCTTCAAGAATCCGTTCACTGACCTCCGATTTCCCGTCAGCAACAGACTGTCCGTGAATTATAGTTATATCCTTCTCTTCTTTTATACTGCTATCCTGAGCATAAAGCCCAAATACAACAACTGACATCAGAACCGTTGTATTAATTAATCTTTTCATAATATTTTCTCCATGATAGTCGTGATAAATCAATTACTTTTACTTTATTTGTTATAATCAAGTTTTTTCACTCTTCTGAATCTGTCAGAAAACATTATTCCTATTTCCAATCCCACTGCCTGATCAACATTTTCATTTACAGTTACTATATAGGGGACTCTTGCACGAACTTGAATAGTTTCATTCAAATCCAGATTAAAACCTGCATGAGCTGTAAATGAAGGCCCGATATTTTTCCCGAATTCACTGGTTTTATCGAAATAATTTGCTCCTCCTCCAAGACCGAGGAAAGGACGAAAATCAGTAGTAGTAAAATTATAATCAAAACCCAGATATGCACCAAAATTCGGTCCTGGTGCAAACCAGTCGACATCGAAAAAGAGCCCGAAATGTTCTCTAAGATAAACAGAATTCATGAATGTTAACCTGAAAAACTTATTCGATAACTCCTGAAGTTCATTATTTCGTGACATCATCGCGCCTACACCTATACCACCACTGTACTTGGTAAGCGGAGATGTCGGGACACCCTTTTCAGAAGAATCTGCAGAAAAAACCAGATTCGTACAGATAAGCACCATCGATGTCACTATCAACTTTTTCATGATTCACCTCTCCTTTATTATCATTTGATTTTCAACATTCTGAATTATAGACGAGTTTGTTTAGAAAATCCGCTCACAAACAATGTTAAATACAATATTAATACAATTTCAAATCAGATACAATCAGAATCAGTATTGGCTATTACAAATTTGGCATTTTCCCAGTAAATATCCTGTTACACTTTATCCAAAACAATTTTTAAAACAAGAACCATAGTTCGTTCTATAGATTCGAATGGATCAGTTTATCCGGATAAAATCCATTTTTAAAGCACACTTAACACCAACAGTTACTTTATAACTTTGACATCAGAATATTTTCCACTCAACATAATCTGTAATTCCAGACCTGCCCTGTGCGAAACAGAAGGACCAAATATAATTTTATATGGTAAACCCAATCCTGCTTTTATCCGCTCGTTAAGTTTGAATTCAAACCCGGGTTTCAGTAGAAAAAAAGGCTCCAGAGCATCACCGGTTAAACCTTTACCAAATAAATATTCAACCCCTGTACCCAACCCGATTCTTAATCTATGGTCTTCAATTTTTCTGATATAATCAAATCCAAAATCTATCCCGCTTCGTTTTTCAAAAAACAAACAGTATAAATCGGAAAAAAAATCGATTTTTTCACTTATATGATAAGATCCGGCGACTTCTATTGAAAGGTCTTTTGAATGATCATTTTTGGCCTGATTAATTACTGCATGCACTCCACAACCAAACCCCAGCCTGAAACGTGATAACGGTAAAGCTTGAATTTCAGATTCAGCTTTATTCTCTGCTATTTTTCCCTTGATAGTGCTCTCAATCCTTGTGTTCGGGATCAACATGGATTCAAAAAAGTTACATGTTCTGTTTTTTTCAACCGAAAACACACACGTTCCAATATCTTTTCCTTTGGCATTAATCAAAGTATATGTTCCCGATGGCAAAGAGATAAAATGAGCTTTCCCTTTAGCTTTGTAAAAATCTGCATATACATCCATATAGTTTTCACTTAAAATCAGGAACTTGCCATTACTGAAACTATCCAGTAATATTCCTCCGGATTTGTCCTGAAGATTTGTGAGTATTATGTCACCCTGACCTTTTATATTGAAACGATACACAGGGTGCTGCACCATACCACTTGTCAAAGCACTTGTCTCTACAGTTTTACGATAAGCATATTGGTATGCCTCATTAAGAGTAACCTTCCTGTCGTAAGACAGATCTGCACTTCCTCTGAGTCCGTTCATCCAATGAAAAGAAAACACAGATCCCTTCAGTGCTTCGGATTCCTGTGCCCGCTCATTTGCGGACGATGAAGCGATAATTGCTTTTCCTTTTACTTTCTGTTGTTCTTTGAAATAGAAAGGTTCGGCACGCCCCCCTCCCTTAAACGCTGTAACAACACCACTCTGACAGGCATCAAAAATCCCTATCTTTATTGCAGAAGAAACTGTTTGCAGTCTGTTTTCAATTTTTTCTAGTGATAATGTGGTTTTTCCAAGTAACAAGCTTTTTTCATCTGCATGCCCGGAGTAATAAAAAAGAAACAAACTGTTCTGCAGGTTATTATCTCTTTGAATCAGCTTTTTTATTTTGTCAAATCCGGCTTCAAGATCAGAGCTGTCTGCACCAGAAATTGTAATCACATTTGATTTATCAAATCCACCGATTTCAACAAGCAATTCAGAGAACCGTTCTACATCCTTATGAGCATATTTTAAACGCGTTAACCCTTTACCGCCATCATTTTGTCCTGCCAACAAGGCATACCTGAAAGCATTTGCTCTCTGAACAATACAAAACAGAAAAACCACAATGAAAATTACCAGTCTCATTCTGTTATTTCTTCTTCAAAAGTAATGTTGCTACCGATGTTGAACGACCGAATGATGCATTTTCCAACATCTGCTGTAATTCATGCATGTCGGCATTATTTTTTTTCAGGTCTTTAACCCAGTTTTCAATCTGAGATATTTTAAGCGGATTCTTTGAAAACACAGCAGCAATCAACTCATATCCTGAAACTGAATCCAGTACAATACTGCCCGGATATGTCAAACCGGAACCGACACCAGTTACGATGCTGCAGTCATCAGAACTCCTGTCGGAGTGATAAAACGATACGGTTCCTTTGCTGTCTATGCTAAAAAGCGTTAGATACTGTTCTTTCGAAGAGTTATAAATTATCTGAATCTGATCGTTACAATAATATGTTTCAGACAGATCACCCTTTCTGATACCCCCATCCCGTTTACATAAAAAAGAGAGCACATGTTTTCCTTTAAAAGTCACATGATCATCAACATTTCCCTGCTTTATAACCATAAGTGGGGTAATTACTACAATCATTAACAGAAAAACAAAAGCGGGCACCATAAGCGGTCTGCTTAAAGATTGGCTGAAAAAATTATTTCTATTCACAAAAGAATCATTGGTGTCTAAATTGGCATTTTTAAATAAAGAAAAAGGATATCGTCCAAGAAACTCTTCATCCAATTTCTTTAAATTCTGATAATACTGACTACATATCTCACAATCTTCCATATGTTCTTTTATTAATCTTGCTTCTTTTTCATTTAGCTCTCCAGCAAGATAACGATCAATAGAAAAACGTTGGGGTTCAGTATGTTTCATATCAGGTCTCCCATCTGAATGCCCATTTGCGAGCATTTTCGCCTGAATCGCGTAAGGTACCGTCGTATTGTAGATTCTCCAATTCCTGTAATCTTTGCAATCTCTTCCTGCTTATAACCGTCAAAATAAGTATAGATCACAACTTCCCGAATTTTTCTGTCCCAGGGATTAAGAAAATGTTTAAAAATTTCATGTAATACCATATTCTTTTCCTGAGGAAACGAACCCTCCTTAACACCATGATATTCTTCATTAAACAACAAATGCTTCTTTTTCCTGAGAACAGATATACAATGGTTAGTTGCAGTACTGATCAGCCAGGAGTAAATAGATTCCTTTTTTTGAATATCAGGTAATGCATACAGTAGCTTCATAAATATCTCCTGAGTCGCATCCCAGGCATCATCTTCCGATTTAAGAAACGATCTGCACCGTATATGAACCATTGATGCATAACGTTCGTAAAGAGAACGGATCTCCTGCTGAGATTCTTGGGTTATTTTTTTCATATTCTATGCCTATAGACGCATCATGTCAGGAAAAAAGCTCAAGTAATTTTAAACATAGTACAATCAGGTACAAAACCAGCGCACCTGTTGATCTGAAAACAGGCATAAAATACTTGCGGGGGCTTTTCACAGTTGATTCTTTTTGCACTGAAACCTTTGGGTAAAGCGTTAATTTAATAGTCAGATTCAGGTATCAAACTATCATCATCAATTTCTTCAGCCTGTAGAGATTCTTGTTTAATTTCACCATTCTCAACACCCGCAGTATCTTCTGGATTTATCTGCTTTTCAATACTCTTTTTCTCTGTTTTTTTGACGTTTTTTTTCTTCTCCTGATTTTTTTCCAATGCTCCAAGAGTATCCATGACTATTTTAAGCCTTGGACGTGCTTCCTGGGTACAATATTGAGATTCAGGATAGTTTTCACAAATTCGCTCGTATAAAGATTTTGCTGTAACATTTTTTTGAAGTATTACATCTGCAGCCCACGCAGCAGCAAACAAACTTTTAGGAGCAATATCCATATCAGGATACTTTCTATATACATCATAAAAAGCCTGAACTGCAGCTTTAACATCTGCATTATCGTAGTATAACAATTTTTCCGCATCACGATAAGCCTCAATTGCAGAATCCCTGACAGTTTTTATAGTTACCGCAACATCCATCTCTTCCTGAGCTTTTTTTGCGAATTCAGATGAAGGATAGGAATCTATAACGACATTGAAAATACTGTCTGCACGGGCAGAGTCTTTCAAACCATCCCTTGCAATAATTGCAGCCATACACAAAGCTTTTGGAATATAAATCGAATCTTTCTCTTCACTTTCATCAATGATCAAAGCCATAAACTGATTATATGCCGAATCTGGTTCATCAAGCTCAAACAGGAATACTTCACCTATTTTAAAATCTGTTTCAGTTTTCAAGCTATCGTTTTTTTCGTCCCTTAACAACCTTAATTTTTCCATTGCAGAAAGGCGTATTCCGGCATTTTCAGCACAGGCAGAATCTCTCATATTTGAAGCCATAGTAAACATGGTTTCAGCTTTATCATAATTCTTGAACTTTTTCTGATAAATAAGCCCCAACTGATAAAATGCTTTTGCAGCAATACTCGACGTATCCGA
>JAAYEB010000222.1 GCA_012728995.1 Fibrobacter sp.
CAGAGGAATGTTATTCTACCGATTGTTGCAGCAAGCGGTGCAAATACGAGCCGTAACTTACAAAGAACTGGCAAATTAACATGAAAACGAGGAAAAACCAGGTGTATTTAAGTGGATACCCCGCTTACATAATTACATCCGGGCAATTACTAAGATCAGCTTAAAGGTAAATTTAATCCAGTTCAAGAGTATTTAATGATGTGATTTTAAAAACTGTTTCAGAGTGAAACTTGTCCGGGTAAATCACATTGCTGTAATTTGGCAATTGATTTTTGTTATCAGTAATGGAAATTAAAAATCTGGGTCTGAAACAGGAACGTATTATATCTGATAACAAAGAATCGGATTCGGTTAGAATAATACACTCATAATATTCTTTATACATTGTTTTTTCATCAAAAGTGCAGTAAAAGTTGTTACTGTTTATGATCAGACATGGGACTTTCCCGAAAACGATCTCTAATCCGGATCTCAAGTCATTAAAAGGATAAACCTTTTTTAATTTACTGTTACTCACACGGGCTTGTTGGGAAGTAAAGGGCTGCGGCCACCGTGCAGGTGTTACGGAAGTACTACAAGCATTAATAAAACTCCAGGCAAGGGGTGGCTTTATTGAGAACGATGAATCAAAACAGAGCTTTTCTGTAAGGAGTTCCCAGTTTCCAGTTAATTCACTAAATAACTTACATGTTGCAGAAATTTCTGGAGCAGCTATTACAAGTTTCCTGTTTTTAACATTATTCTGTTGGTATTTTAAATAGATCTCTTTATTACGAATTATTATGTGAAGCTTATTACAGAAAAGGCTGTTATGATTAGAATTGGAATACCAACTTAAAAATATAGTACAAATAATCAGAAGAAATAATTTTAAAAAATACCATTTACCTAAACGGCTTTTCTCAAAACTGAACGAACGCTTATCCAAAATAAGCTTATATCTTTCACGGTTGTTGAGAATTGCTTGCCCCCTTATAATAGTTGAGGGAAGTATTATTGAAGTATTATATTATTGATACAGATAAAGATAACAAATTTGAGCATAATATACTCAATCGTTTAATTGTATGGCAATTATTTTAAAAGTAATAAGAATTGGAGAACTATGATGAGAATCAGAATAAAAAGAGCAGGAATTATAGCAATTTGCCTTTATATGGCTGGATGCAATCCACAATTACGAAATAGATCTGAAGAGGATTCCACTGAGAAGCCTGTGATTCGGAAACAGGAAAAAACGAAAGATGTTCAGCTGACATTTTTAGATACACTTAATTCAGGAAAAAATATCCACTTGGAAAATTCTGATTTAAACAGTTTTAAGGAACAGACCTTTACCGAGTCTGACATATCCGCAGCTCCCAAATCAAATGTACACTATCGAGTGCAGGTTTTTGCCTCAAGTCAGATAGAAACTATACGAGAAAAGAAAAAATCACTTGAAAATAAAATAGATTTGCCTCTTTTCATAGCTTTTGATACACCTTTTTATAAATTGTATGTGGGTGATTTTAAAAAAAGAACACAAGCAGAAGCCGTTTTACCAGAGATTAAGAAACTTGGATATACTGATGCCTGGGTGGTTTCAACCAGAGCTATTTCCGACAATGAAGAATAATACCACTTCGTAATATCAAAAACTGCAATTAGTAAGAAAAACAAAAATCAGATATTGCCCTGTCGATAATGATCTCTATTTTTGGACTAATGTGATAAAATTTGGAGCATGAAAAATGCAGAAGACAAGATCGTCAACGATTATTATCGAGTTTATCCTGTTAATTACTTCTGTCTTTTCACAAAGTTATAATGATAATTTCAAATGTCCGGATGATGAAGTTCTGATACGGCAGGATCTTGTCAAAGCCATATGGGCATGCAATACAGAAACATTCTTTGAAATGGTGCATTGTATTGACGACATTAATGTGAAAGATTCCTCTGGTGGTTCATTTCTGATCGGGGCTTCAGCTACAGGATGTACTGATATAGTCAAATTGTTATTAGATAATGGCGTAAATATTGATGATCAAGACAGTTGCGGAAATACAGCCCTGTTTCATTCTGTCATTAACCGAAATAGTGCCGTTACAAAATTACTATTGAGATATGGTGCTTCAGTAAATCTGGAAAATTATAAAAATGAGATCCCGTTACAAAAAGCCATACAACGAAAAGACAGTACAGCAGTTTCATTGTTGCTTATATATGGTTCAGATCTATATATTAAAGATTCTTTGGGAATGACACCTTTATTATCTGCCATTTCATCCAATTCATTCGGGATTGCAAAAATGCTTATAGATGCTGGATCAGATGTTTACTCGCAAGATTGTCGGGGGAGAACACCGCTGATTTCAGCAACTGAAAAGAGAAGCTTGGAAATTGTAAAGCTATTGCTTGAAAGGGGAGCAGAAGTAAATCAAATGGATACAAGCGGCAGAACAGCATTACTTGTTGCATCAATAATGAACAATCTGAACATTGCAGAAGTTTTAATTGAAGCTGGGGCAGATGTAAATATTAAAGACAGGAAAGGAAAAACTCCCTTGATGATAGCCATGCAGCAAAGATTTAAAAGGCTGGAGCAGCTTTTGTTAGATAAATCACCGGATGGATACACCCCTCTTATGTCAGCAGTAAGAAACGGTGATGTCGAAAAGGTTCGTGAATTATTGTTTGTTAAATTTGTTGATATCAATAAAACCAATAACTATAATAGTACACCGCTCATAATTGCAGCTTCAAAGGGACATGTCAATATCCTGAATGAGCTTATTTTATATGGAGCAGATATTAATGTCCAAAATGATATATTAGGTACAGCGTTAATGTATGCTGCAGCAAATGGTTTTCTGGATGCAGTTAAATTATTAATTGATTCTGGAGCGGATTTAAACGTTGTAAACAAGTACGGGTACACTGCTTACGATTATGCCAAAACATACAATCATCATAATATAGCACAGTTTCTTCTTGATGCTGGTGCGAACCAGACAAAATTCTGATTAGATTATAATACTTGCATTCTACCGAATTTGAATGTAAAGAAAATGTGTAAAACATCCAATCTCGATTTCGCTTAAAGCAAATTGTCTCAGACGAACTATTCGATTATATCGGGTAATTTGGAAACATCATCTTTATTATTGATCAAAATAATTGTAACAGGAACCGTAATCGCAACTCCGAGTATGCCGGAAATCCAGAACCATGCTAAACTTTTTTTCCTTATCTTAACTTTTTCCTTAGTTATGCCGCATAGTTTTGAAGCAACAAGTGGAATTCCACGTTTAATAAATTTTTCGCTGTTTCCCGTAAAAAATTCATTTACTTCTTTAATCGTTCTTCCGGTTCTTACTTCAATAATATTAACACCTATGGAATATGTATTTCCAAATTGAGAAACTGATCCAGTTCCAACAATATCAACTCCCAGAAGTTGTCCTATTTCAAGAGCGCATGAAGGTTTGTCACAGATTGAGGATTGCTGATATCCCATTTGGTTCAGGATGTTTTTCATTTCAAAATGGTCCATAACTTTAAATGTATCGAGTCGGATAATATTAGATCTGAGAGTTTCAGTTATAAGTGAAGCTTCCTGGGGGGTGATAGCAGTGAAAGAAAGGTCATTAAGCGCTAAAACCTTTTTACCGTGAGTCCCTGTTTGTGCTGTCGACATTGCGTAGCATAACAATATTAGCAACACTGTTATTGTTATGGGAACAGAACGGGTCATAATTACCTCACCAGACACAAAAAACCATATTACCTCTTTTCATTTAGAGTAATTGGTGCAAAAGTGTCTTTTTATTGTAAAAAAAAATCCCTATTAAGTTCAAAATATTCCTGTACTTTAAAATAGGTTATAGCTGCTAATCGAACAAGAAGTTAGCTTTGCATTTAGTTTCATGATCAGGTTTGTATAAATATCATTGAAGTTGTTGCATTTTATTAGTGCTGTAAAACCGGATTGCAGTTCTTGAATTTGCAAATAAGTTCAGTTATGACCGGTATGAGAATTGATTATCCTATTTAAATATAACCAGAATGGAGACGATAAATTTATGATGAGCTGAGAGAACGGTACTTCCGCAGCAAGGACTTTGTGCTGTGAAGATTACAATTTACCTGGGTTATACAGGCAAGCATGTATGAAACCATTAAGCCAATATCCGAAAGACTCGCAAAAAGGAATCGTCTGATTCAGGTATAGGCAAAAATTTAATTCAGGAGGCTGTATGGAACAAAAAGAACTGGTAAAAAAGCTGGAAACACTTCAGAAAACCGATTATGATGCACTACAAAGTTATGATAAAGCATTAGAAAGAATCGATGATGATGAACTGAAAAACCAGATACTTCAATTTCGTAAGGACCACGAGCGTCATATCTACTCCATTTCAGACCTGCTTCGTACAATGGGCCTGACCCCATCATCCTCCTTTCCGGATTTGAAAGGTGTGTTTCTTCAGGGGATAACTGCTATTGAAGGGTTGTCTGGAACCGAAGGTGTATTGAAAGCCCTTGAAAAAGGTGAGATAATGACCAATGATGAATATGCCGAAGCAGATACGTGGTTCGTTGATCCAAAAATCCATGAAATAATTACATCGAACTATAAAGACGAAAAAAAACATCTGAATTTCATTCGAAACGCTATAAAAGATAAAATCTGGGAAAAGCGAGATCACTGAATCAGCATAAGCATGATATGCTTTATTTTAACTACTCAGGTAAGGATCGTTATTATTTAACGAATAAGATGCTTTCAGTGATTACATAATTATTATAAACAACATTTTGTAACATGTAACAATCAAAAAATCTGTAAATGATTACTGATACCTGAGTAGTTATAAATAATTAATTTTCCATTATGTATTTAAAAAATCGGTATTTTTGGAAAAAACATTTTCAAGTATGTTACATCTCCATTCTGCAAAAAAAACGTAATCCTTATCGGAATAATTTTAAGTAGATTTTTGCACAAGAGATGATTTGTTCTTTTTGGAAGCTAAAATATAACCTGTTACAGACAAAAAGATTAATTCAAATAGTATGAATGAAATAAGATACCAGGCTCCCAGGGACGTAAAACCATATGCATGAAGACCAATGCCTAATAGATTGACACCAATCCATGCACACATAACAAGAACAGTTGTTATTATTGATCCTACTGCCATGCCTGTATTTTTTATAAAACCACCGGATTTTGCATGCAAGATGATAAGGCACCATAAAATTATAAGGAGAGCTCCATTCTCTTTAGGGTCCCATCCCCAGAATCTTCCCCATGCCTGGTCAGCCCACAGACCACCAAATATTGTTCCGATTATCGTGAAAACAAAACCAAATGCAATAAATCCATAAACAGAGCGGGATATCTGTTCCTCATATCTGGAGTTGTCTGCTTTTGTCATCTGATAAATCAGGTAAACATGACCCAGTAATCCGGCTCCTATACATCCGGCATATCCCAGAGATATTGTAACAATATGCGTAGTCAGCCAGAATGAAGAATCAAGGATTGCAGCCAACATTCCAAGCGTATCTCCATCAAGCGCATATTTTCCTGCAATATGAATGAAAAGAAAGCCGGTCAAAGATGCAGTTAAAACCCCTAAAGATCGTACTTTCATCAATTCAAGAATTAATCCTAATAAGACAGATGCCCAGGCTGTGAAAATAAAAGTTTCATAAAGATTGGTTACTGGAGGATGGGACATTATTATCATACGTGCAATAATTGCTGCAGTATGAAAAATGAAACCTGGAATAATCAAACATAAACTGACCATAAAAGTTTTTCTGGTTATTGGAGCTGCTGTAAGCAGAGATAACAGCGCCGCTAATCCATAAAGTATCTTTGACCAGAAAAATGGGTTTGTTTTATTATAAAGGAGTTCGAGGCCGGGTTCAGGAACTGAAATTTTATCACGAACGTATTCAGCTATCACCTTTTGGTATTCATCAATAGATTTGTCAAACAATGCCTGATTTCTTGCAAGATACGCTTCACGAATACTGATTAACATCAGTACAGGCTTATTATTTACAGAAGAAGATTTGAACTGTTTAAGATATTCCCAGGGGCTAAGCCAGTTTTCTATACCATCTTTTGTAACAGGTATTATGTGAGGAGAGGGATTGTCGATTGATTTTTCAAGTTCGAACATGTTTTGTGCAAGTCTCAAAACTGATATTTCATCGTGGGAAAGGTCATTAATTTCTTTTTGTTGAATTGCTTTCATGTTTTCGACAATGATTTCTGAACGGGACAAAAGATCAAAAAATGAAGGAACATAATCTGGCTTAAACCCGAATCGCGCAGACAGTGATGAATCTGAAATAGTAAAATGAGGATTGGGAGAAAGAAAGCTGAAAACCGATCTTAATGATTGATACTCCTCAATATTTCGGTATGTCTGGATCATCTCTTTTTCAAATGAAGACCAGTTGGATGGATCTTTTGCATATGCTTTTCTGGAATGATCTACAATCTTTTCCCATGCCGGGAACAGTTCTGCAAAACAATAGCGTCTTTTGGATCGTGATTTGATTGACAGTGCGTCAGCTACTTCGGGATTGTTAATGAGAAATATCAGATCATTATCAGCACTGGCAGGGTCAAAAATGACCCGTGAAAGCCACTGGATAGCAGAGAAACCTTTGATTCTTTGTTTACCGGAAAACTGGAGAAGTTTGTTACGTGCAAAAGTCTCCAAAGGTTTTTTCCTCCCGGCTTCAAGTACAATTATCCTTTCAAGCTTTTTAACAGATAAAAAACCTGATGATCGTTTTTTGCTGGCCTGAGTATTATTAATAAACAAGAAGGAGGTAAAAAAAGTAATTAATAACAGAGTTCGTAATATCTTATTCATGCTTTTGCCTCGTTCTTCGGTAAGCATAAATAAACTTGACAATAAAATGGAAAGATAATCCGATCATAATGGTCAGTCCTGCCAGGTAGGGTACAAAGCGAGCAGGGTTTTCGATAACAGAAAGGGATGAAATATATTGGCCATTTTCATTTTGTGTGTACCCGGACTGGTAAAATGTAAATGATTGATATCTGAATGGTTTATTCATGGAAATTATAATTTTTCTGTCCAGGTCCGGACCATTTGCATGAATATGGCTTTCATAACTTTTGGCTTCATTTGTGCCCGGATGGTTTTCCTTTAAAAAATTTACAAGTCTGATGCTTACAGGAAGCTTAACCTGTTTGGGTTGAATTGATAGTGATATTGTATCTTTGCCCAGCAAAAAGGTGGTTGGCATACCAGCGCCGCCATAAAGCGATATATTCGGAGTTCTAAGGTCAGAAACACCTTTTTTTGAAAGAGAAAGAATAATGCCCGGGATATTTTCTAATCTGTTTTTGGAAACCGGTTTGGATTGAAGAGAATCAATATCGGTTAAAGATGCACCAAAAGCATCACAGTTTTTGTATACTTTTTTTATATGAATATTTGTACCATTTTTAAACTTGAGGATATTACCCGGTTTGATGACAGAAAACTCAGTTTTAAAGGTTTCGTTTTTATCTGTATTTTTGTTGGATTTGTTTACAAAAGACATAAGCTCCCAATTAGCAAAATCGATTGCAACAGAAGATTGATCACCTTCGGCAAGGGAAAGAGATGATTCACTAACGAGAAAAGAGGAGATCCCTGAACCGATCAACAAAACAGCTGAACCGGCATGCATAAGGAATATTCCGAATTTTTCGAGACGAAAAAGATACGAACGTAAACCAGTGAAAAGCAGATTGATTGAAAGAAGTGTTAATATGGTTTTAACACCAGGAACAGGGAAAAAATTATTGATCATCAGTATCCAGGAACTGAAAAAACGTTCCTGGGCTGCATGAATACCGTATTCAACCTGGTAAAATGTTCCCCAGATTACAAATATGCACAGGAATAATAAACATATTAATGTGATTTTTAGAGAAGAAAGAAAAAGAAGTGTTTTTTTAATATAATCCATTGTATTACAAAAATATATATCGCCTTTCGATTATACTCAATAGTAATCATAAGGCGATATGTTGATTAAGGCAAGAATCAAAAACAGGTTTTAATAAGAGTATTTTATCTTTGCAATCCAGTACCAGTCCTTTGTTCTTGGAACCATTTCTGTATAGGACTTCAGGTTATAAAAGTATTTATCACGCATGGTATGGTCGCTTGCGAATTGGCAAATAAGACTAAGTCTGTTGAAAATGGTTTTGGAAGCATAAATAGACCATCTCCATTCATCACCGGTTAAGGGTTTAAATGAGTAGGTTGTATCAAGATCGTCATGAAATCTGTAATAATTTGGTGTTGTTCTATCGTCACCAGGATATGGTACGGGAGAACCCTGTTTCCATACATTTTGCAATGCATTCGGGTATGGGTTATCCCAATATTCACCTTCAACCGCTAAAACATCAAGAATTTTGAATCCCGGTAAATTAAAACCTAAATTATATACCAGTCGGTTATTGCGATTTTCATACCAGCCTTTGAAGTTTTTAATTCCAAGTACATTTATTTCACCGTACAGTTTCAGATCTTCAGAGCCAAAAAACCTCAGATCGAAAAAAGCTTTAGGGTCAAGTGTGATTCTGCCCATTGCTTTTGTTCCTTTAAAAGTATATTTGGTTATATTACCTGAATTATCTTCGAAAGCATAGAAATTGTAGTTTGATGAACCAATCAAAGATTTTTCATCGCGATCTGCAGGAATAATATGTTTTTTATCTATTGGAATAAGGTGTGAATGCATTATTCCTGCACCAAGATTAATAAAATTGAAAAAATTGCCGGTAAAAATGTAGGACAAAGAAAAGTCGTGAAGTGGATAAATATTTTGTTCACTCGTAAATAACAGATCAGCCTGAATATTGCTTAAATCATTGAAAGCGTATTTATATTTTCCATGAAGACCAACAAGTTTTTCGTCAGCAATATCAAAGTTGTTATAGATGACAGTAGGGTATATTGTACTCCTGAAAAGATATTCTCCAAGATTTCGAACTTGTGGATTATATTTGAAAGGGAAAAAACCGAATTCAGTGGAAATTGTATGCTTATTATTAATTGAAAATGTATGCTCCATTGCTGCATCAAGTAAGTATGTCTTAAAATTTTTCTTAACAGCTTCAATGGGTGCACTCATTCTCTCATTAATAATTGGAAATCCGGTTGTGTATCCAAAATTAAAACGGATTTTTCCATATTCGCCAACTTCCAATGTAGCTTTAAATCCTGCATCGAAATCAGAAATCCAGAAATTTGTAAAATCAGGATCAGCAAGGGTCGATTCATCATTTATTGAGCTCTCAACTCTTCCAAATGTAAAAAAGCCCCACGGAGAAAAAGAAAAATTTGATGAAATAGTGTCTGCAGCAGTTAAAAAACAAGCTGTAAGTATAAATATCATTATATTTTTATACGACATAATTTAGCCTTCCTGTTTAATATTCAATCTTATGAAAGATCTCATTATGATGTTTTAAAGCGATAAAACATATTCATAAAGATAATTCAATTCTTTTTCACTAAGATTCTTACCTGCATTAGTATGGGTATCATAATCTTTAATGATTTCTTCAAGAGTCGTTGATCCAATGTGGTCATAAGGAGAAGTTCTCCAGGTTTCATGTAAATGAGGAATAATGATGTTTGTTTCAACATCAGGAATGAAACTCTTCGACCATGCGGATTCTCCAACTTTTGTAAATAATGGTGCAGGATGACAAACTATACAATCAGTTTTCTTTGTATCTTCATATATTTCCTTACCTTTTAGAGCCGAATCGGTTAGTTTTCCTTTAGATAGATAAGGACTTGGAACCGGCTTAAGATACATGAAAAATGTGTCCATGCATTCTGTCTCATACGAGAGAAAAGTATAATTGACATGCAACTCATTTTGAAATCCCATGCGTATCGATTCGTATGCAGTAGCTCTTTTAGCTGTCCAGTTTGTAGGAGGTGTCCACCAGGAATAAAGCATGGATTTAGCATTTTTAGGGATTTGCTGTGAGGTTTTTTCATTAAGAATCCAGTTCATACCATCCGGTCTTGTAAACGGATGACAAGAGTGGCATGATTGCCAGTTCTCGGCACAAATGGTAGCGGAATAGAAATAATACTCACCTGCTCTTAAAGCATTCATGGCTGGAGGTGACTCTACTATGTTGATGGTATTCATTGATTCCTTTAGTTTCGCTTCTGTTACGGCACCTTTATTGATAATGTCAATATCAATTTCTTCAACGATTTCAGAAAAATAACCGGCAGTAAAAACTTTGCCGTCATGGACAGTCAAAGCTCGCGGACCCTTACTTTTAACCGGAATTATAGCGCGTGAAACTAAACCATAAAGGAATCTGTTATGATAGCTCTTATCCTCTTTTGCCAGATTGATAAGTTCATCAACACGATAAATTGAAACTTGCTCAGAACCTGAATGTGCGATACAAACAAAAGAATCATTTTCAGTAATTGCAACTTCCCATGGGTTACCAGCACCATTGTCCGACTTGATATCGACAGTAAAGGTATTGAGAAGTTCTTTCTTTTGGAGATCAATGATTGATAGATTGTTCAGATGTATCCAACCCTGGGTTATAATAGTAGCTGGTATATTGATCTGTCCAATAAGATGAGTGATAAATGCATATTTACTATCATTTGTAATGGCAACGCCAAAAACTGAATGAGTTCCAAAAACTTCTCTTTCTCTAAAGAGGGGAACATGAGTTACATCGTCAGTGTTTTGTACATTAATCAAGGAAATTTTGCTTGATATTTTGAGAGAATCAGTAGCTTTTTCATCTGGCAGCGAATTGCCAACAACAAGAGTTTTCCCGTCAGGAGTTATAGCAGCACTATATGGTTCCCTGATTACCTCAACACGTTTGGTTTCTTTCATGGAGCCAACATCAACAAAAGAGATGTCATTGTTAAAAGTATTGCAAACAAAAAGAATGTTTCCATCAGGAGATAAAACCGGATTTCGTGCCATATGTCCAACTGCCGTTTTACGAACTGATTTCGCGGAAGAGATGTCAATTTCATGAACAAATCCGGCTGGCCATAATTCTGATGCACATGTAGCATATATTTTTGAATCATCATTAGAAAGTGTAATTCCGGTAACTTCATTGGGAAGTTTTATACGCTTTGTTACCTCGTTGGTAGCACGATCAATGACAGTGATTCGTTTAGCAGTTTGTTCAGCAACAAAAAGGTATTTTCCATCAGAAGAAACTGCCAGATCAGTAGGAGAGGAGTATGTTGGACGCAAAGCTGTAGGAAG
>JAAYEB010000223.1 GCA_012728995.1 Fibrobacter sp.
ATTATGAATGGTGAATTATGAATTATGAATGAAGAATGAAGAACGAAGAAAAAAAACTACAATCGTAATCGTGCATGAATGAGTATTAAACTTCTGGATCTGATTCTTTTGCTAATGTACGCGAAAAAGACTCGCGCGCAGAGGAATCGTCTGATTTCAGATTAAACGTTTTAAAATATTAATCCTGATCTGAGGTGAAAAAAGAGATCAGGATTGTCTGTGTACTGTGGAATTTTCGAGGGTTATCACTGAAACCTGTATCCGATTGAAAATGTTAACAGATTCATGTTGTTGAGACTGTCGTCGTAGCCATTATCAATTGTGAAATAGCCGGTTTTTATCTTGAAAGCCAGAGAAAGCTTTCTGAAAGTTATTCCGGTTCCGTAAGTTATCATGAATCCCGACGCAGATTCTGATATTGTGCCTTCATCTTCAATGTCTGCATAAGCCAGAATTAGAAGATAAGCAGGGTCAATTTCAAAGCTCAAATTAAAATCCTTGTTTACCGGGATATATAATTTTGGAACCAAACCGATATCGAATATATGAAACCCCCCTCTATTGACTGTAACTCTCGAAGTATCTGATATGATCCAGCTATATTCAATATGTACCCCGATTCCAAAATATTTATTCAGGAGTACATTCGTTTCAAATGATGCAAATGGACCGGGTTTTACGTATTCGCTATTATCACCAATTGCTAATGAAAGGCCGCCGGATATGGTAGTGAAATATTGTGAGTATGCAGAAATACTTAGAAAAAGGATTAGAAAAGGCAATTTATTCATTGAAATGAATCCTTATTATGTGTGAACAGGATTAAACTGTTTAAATAATATAGTAAAAAGTAATTGATTTAAAAAATAAATAAATGAATACGTTCAATAAATAAGGATTTCTTTACAACAGCCTTTTTTGTGGACATTAATGGTACCTGTACGGAGTCGATAAATTTTCGTTGAAGCTTCCGGGAGCAGTACTGCTGCAGAACAGGTATCATGGCTTTGGTTTTCACGTGTCATTGAGTTTCCTGAATCTGTCTGCAACAATAATCAAAAAAGGTATCCACTGGAAAAAAAGAAGATAGTGGGGGAGTAATTCCCATGTATTAACCTGATCAGTTAGATTGTTGCCTAAAACCAGCAGCAAGGTCGAAAGTGTAGAACAGCTCAGGGCTACAATAAAAACCGGTCGGTAAGGAATGTTCAGAAGGCAGAAATTGATCTTGTCTGCGGTAAAAAGAAGCGTAATTATCATTGCGAGTGTGCCTGGAAACATTATCAGATAAGGTACAAAGCTATTGGTGCTGAATGCAAAGAGGCCATTTTCTACCGTTCGCAGTATCAGAAAAAAAGCTGTGATAAAAGAAGTAAAACCAATTAATATTCGCATGCTGTTTTTTTTAGTCAGTTTCTGCAAGATTAAACTATAGTATCCGATTCAGGGCATTAAAATATCGATACTGCAGATCAAATGGTCAAATTTAATTTGATTTTTCAAGTTTTTTTTAAACAGGGTTCGATCAGCTAATACTATGAGTGATCTGAAACAAAAACTTAAACCTAAACTGTTTCGATTCCTTTACGCGATCTTCTTTGCGGACATTGATATTAAGAATCAGATCCAGAACGCCTAATATGCAGTTATAGGAAGGATAACGATAACAATTACGATAACAATTACGATTACGACAACGATTACGACAACGATTACGACAACGATTACGACAACGATTACGACAACGACAATGACAACGACAATGACAATGACAATGACAATGACAATGACAATGATTGTAGCTTTTTTTCACCATTCACCATTCATAATTCATAATTCAAACCCTATCTGCACAATGCTGCTATGCAGCTTATATTCCCGCACTGCGGGACAAGCTGTAAATCAATCGTCTCCATTCAGGTTAAAATCAAATAGAATATGTCATTTTGGAAATATTTATTTTAATTACTATTTTTACCGCAACAAAAAGCATGTTTTGAGGTCTTGCCTGTCATTCACAATCCTGGATGAAAAAAAGTGTAAATGCTGCTTCAGGCCCCTGAAATGCATTCAATTTACTACAGATAGAAAAACCTGCTAACAGATATGAATAAAGAAACTATCGAGTCTGTGTATACAGAAGGCCCTGTCAGGAGGGTATTATTTGTCCAGACCTTCCCGATGATAATTGGTGCTCTGAGTGCTGTTATATTTAATCTGACCGATACTTTTTTTATCGGAAAACTTGGCAGTAAGGAACTTTCTGCCATAAGTTTCACCTTTCCGGTAATACTTGTGGTGGGATGTATTGCTCAGGGGCTAGGTATGGGAGCTTCTGCAATGATTTCAAAGGCTGTTGGAGAAAAAAACAAGTATAAGGTACAACAGCTTACAACAGATTCATTATTGCTGACATTTTTTGTATCTGTACTGTTTTCAATTGCCGGTTTGTTAACAATTCGTCCTCTGTTTTCATTCC
>JAAYEB010000224.1 GCA_012728995.1 Fibrobacter sp.
ATGAAACCGGCAACAGCCCCGGTTTCGGGATTATCATAACACTTCCTGTGCGCATCAAGAAAACCTTTCTGTGGTATAATGTCATCATCCAGATATAAAACAATATCATTTTTACCACTATGTAATCCGGTATTTCGTGCGGCAGGGAGATTAGGGCGACTCAGATGAATAATATTGACACGAGGATGATCGAAGCGGGGTGGCTTTTCGGGATTCTGCCATACGACAGTAATAGAATCGTCAGGCTTAATCTGACTGACAAGTAAGTTAACTAAATCAATAACAGCAGAGCCCCGGTTGTAAGTAGGAATGATTATATCAATAAACCTGTCATGTTTTACTGGAGAAAAGAACATGGGGTGGTTGTCACGGGAGTCTTTGTTTTTAGTATTATTGATTCTTTGTATCAGAGAGGATAGATTAGAAATGAAGCTGTACTGGATGCAATTGAATTTATGAAAAATATTTACCATAGTAATCGATCATTTTTTTGATTTATAGTAATGATAGTAATATTTATAGTATCCATAACCGGAATACTGGTGTGAGAGGTTTATATCATTAAGTATTGTACCAACTACATGAACACCTACACGTTTAAGTGCATTTACAGAACGCACAGTTAATTCCCTGTCTGTATGTCGTGACCTGATAACAAGGAGCAGCCCATCAACTTTTGACCCGAGCAGAGTTGCATCAGTAACTGCAATGATTGGAGGTGTGTCAAAAAAAACAATGTCAAAATGATTTTTGAAATATTCCATCAAATTTATCATTTTGTTGGAACCAATTATTTCAGCCGGATTTGGAGTGAAAATTCCGGCAGTTATAATTGAAAGAAATTTGCTTTCAGTAGGTTTGATAATGGAGTTATAATCGGGATTTTCGATAAAAAGGTCTGTAAAACCAGGCTCTCTTTTTTTGTTGAATATATGATGTAGAACGGGGCGGCGGAGGTCGGTGTCGATCAGCAATATACGTTTACCCATTTGTGCATACGCCATTGCCAGGTTAGCTATTGTGATTGATTTACCTTCAGAAGGGCAGGCTGACGTGAGGGCAATGGTTTTCAGTGGTTTGTCTGGACTGACAAAAGATATGTTTGTACGCAGTGAACGATATGACTCAGTTATAATTGAGTCATCACCTTCAAAATTAAATAATGGCCTGTGATACAATGATATTGCTGCCTTATTATTAATTTTGATTGAATTATCATCTTTTTTATTTAGATTGATATGTGGTATTGTACCCAGGACAGAGAGACCAACATATTTTTCGATATCATCATTTGATTTAATCGTTGTATCATTAAATTCAATAAGGAATGCCAGTCCCAGGCCGAGGATTAATCCAAGTACTATACCTGCCAGATAAAACCTGTTTTCATTCTTTGGTATTGGTGATTGTGGCATTATCGGGAAATCGACGATCTTGATACCTGCAGAAAGTGAGGCACTCCTGATTCGCTCCTCTTCTGCCCGTTCAAGCAAAATCATATAAAGGTTTTCATAAACTTCTTTTGACCTCTTGAGTCGTAAAAGTTCCAGAGATTTTGAAAGTATGTCCGGATTTCCCTCTTTATATAAATTGATAGCTTTCTGATAAGATGCGAGTCTGCTGCTGGATAATTGTAATTCTGCTTCTTTGGTAATTACTGATTTTCGGAGATCCTGCCATTGATGAATGGTTGCAGGATCGATAACAGTTTTGGATGATTGTTTAAAATCAAGAAGATGGTTTTCTATTTCACGAATTTCTCTATCAAGAGTAGAAAAACCACTAAGTCTGATGCCAAGTTTTTCGAGACGCAATCGTTCTTTTTCAAGTTCGCTTAATTTGGTCCTGAGTTTTAGATATTCTGGAGATCTCTGGTTTCCAGATGGAGTGATACTGGATTCGAGCTTTGAAAGCTGCTTTTTTTCTGCATCAAGATCAGCCTTTTTAAGTCCTATTTGAGCTAATTCATTTGAATAAGCTTCCTGCAATGTTCTAAGTTCAGGTGTTATTCCTTCGTCAATTTGACCGCTTATTTCACTGAAACTGCGATAATCATGTTCGGCCTGTTCAAGATTTCTGCGTATTATTTGTAATTGTTTATCAATTTCAACTACCGCGCGTCTGGACTCTTCACTTTCAACTTTCTTGCACTGTTTTCTGAAAACAGCAGTTGCCACATCAGCAATTTGAAATGAAAGATTCCTGGACTTGGCCCTGGCCGTAAGATGCAAAAATGAGGTAAATG
>JAAYEB010000225.1 GCA_012728995.1 Fibrobacter sp.
AGCTGGAATTGGTGCTTTTGTTTTATCTACTCCCCGATCGGACAGAATCAGAAGAGAATAGCCTTCATTAATTTTATTTTCTGCGGTTTTACAAAGTTCAATCAGGGCTGTTTCAAGTCCTTTTTCACCAACAGATATATCGAACAGAAGCCCGAGAGTACAACACCTGTATCCTTCAGTGTCAATGTTGCGCAGTTTTATGATGTCATCATTCGAGAGTACAGGGTGTGTAAGCTTGATCTGATGACAATGTTCTGGTGTTTCATCAAGAAGATTTTTTTCCCTTCCTATAAAACTCATTAAGGACATTACCAGGTTTTCGCGGTATGGATCGATTGGGGGATTTGTTACCTGTGCAAATAACTGTTTGAAATAGTTGTAAAGTAACTGAGGTCGATCAGAAAGGACCGCCAATGCAGCGTCATTACCCATCGACAAAACCGGTTCCTGAGCATTTTCAGCCATGGATTTAATTACAACTGATATCTCTTCCAATGTATACCCGAAAACGTTCAGAAGTCGTAAATGGTGATTACTGTCATTAATGTCAACAGGTCCGGGAATCCCGAATAATCCTTTAAGTTCAATTCTGTTTTTCTCAAGCCATCTACGATAAGGTTTTTGTCTCGAAACAGAAGCCTTGATTTCATTATCGAAAAGAACCCTTTTTTTCTCTGTATCGATTATAAGCATTTTTCCTGGAGCCAGTCTTCCTTTGCTCTGAATATCCTCGGGAGCGATGTCAAGAACTCCGGTTTCTGAGGCCAAAACTACTTTGCCATTTTGCGTGATAACATAACGGGCTGGTCTTAATCCGTTTCTGTCGAGTGTGGCACCTATCCGAATACCATCAGTAAAAGCTATCGCAGCCGGTCCGTCCCATGGTTCCATTATGGCAGCATGAAATTCAAAAAACGACCGTTTATCTTCACTGATATGATACCTTTGTCCGAATGTTTCCGGTACCATCATCATCATTGAGTGCTCTGCAGAACGTCCTCCCATACATAGCAATTCAAAAACATTGTCAAATATTCCTGAATCACTGAGGTTTTTTTCAACTACAGGAAGCAACTTTTCTGTATCATCACCAAATAGTTTTGAGTGAATGTTCTTTTCACGTGCAGTCATTTTATTGATATTACCACGAAGAGTATTGATTTCTCCATTGTGAGCCATATAGCGGAAAGGTTGAGCTAAAGGCCATGATGGAAAAGTGTTGGTACTGTATCTTTGATGAACCAGAGAGAAACAGCTTTCGAAATCAGGATCATTCAGATCCGGATAGAACTCTTCGAGCTGAGGCGCGACAAACATGCCTTTGTAAACAACAGTCTTCGATGAACATGAAGGTATGTACAAATCATCAATGGTAAACTGATGTATTCTGGCCTGTCGTTCAATACATTTTCGCACAATATACAGTTTATGTTCCAGCTTGTTGCCGCTTGTTGATCCAAAAGAGATAATAGCCTGGCAAATATATGGCATTGATTGACGAGCCATATCTCCGAGGCATTCAGGAAAAACCGGAACATCCCTGTATCCAAGAATTTTTCCGCCTTCAGATAAAATAACAGAATTAATCAGTTTTTTTGCCTGGGTTTGGCGGTTTTCTTCCCGGGAAAGAAAGAGCATCAATACTCCGTATGAGCCTTCTTGCGGTAAAGCGATACTGTTTTTATTGCATTCCTTTTGAAAAAACTTGTGTGGTATTGAAACCAGAATTCCCGCTCCATCACCTGTTCTGGAATCGCCGCCAATTGCTCCCCGATGCGCCAGATTTTTAAGTACTGTAATACCATCAGTTACTATTTGATGGGAATGCTCTCCGTTGACATTGACAACAAAACCCACTCCACAACTGTCATGTTCAAATGCTGGATCGTATAAACCTGTCTCCCTTAAGCGTTTTCTGCAATTTAATTGGTCGCTGATTGATTGCACGTAAGAAACCTTTCTATGCAACTATGATTGTATTATAAGATTTACTGTCAAAGTTGTTGTGTAGTTCATTGCTGCTTTTCATATGATTTCAGATGTTATTATCTATCAAAATTTTTTTCATAAATATGCAACAATTGTGCCATTGAATTACATAGAATAAAATGTACTTATATCAGACAGAAATCGTGTAGTCGGAATAAAAGGTCATTTGTGAATGGTTTCATCATATCATAATTAATGCAATTTTTCTGTACAGAAATGTATCACAACTCGTTTTTGTATTTTTTTAAGAAATATGAAGTGGAAGCAGGAGAAGTTTTAACTAACAGATTTTGATAAATAATCAGTGATTCCTGATAAAAGCATATGGCTGGTTTGGGGGAGTGTTTTTGAGCAAATGTAGAAATATTCTTAGAGGGCAGGGATTACAGGATTATGTAAAACTATTTCTGGAAATGAAATTATTACTGAATGTGAGATTAATCGTATAACTTGGTAATAAATTTATTGATAAAGATACCATTTGGCTGAAAATGGATTTATATTGAACCGGATTAATCAATACAAAAATGTACATTAAGGTCATAGTTGTACAAAATTGTATCGAAAGATTGTATACTTATGTTCACAAGAATAAGTGCTGGATCTGTTATGAGCAGTTTAAAGCTAAAAAAAACAAGGGTTTAATAATCTTATTATTGTATAAACCGTAATTTAAATATTTGGTACACAACTTGCATATTAATGAGGTCGGAACAAAAATGTTCATAACTAAATTCAAGGTATAATTTGTTGCTAAATAATTTCAAAGCTGGATCTGAGCCGGCATAATCAGAAAGGTATTCTATGGGCAGTCGCAGTGAGGTAACACAGTTGATAGAGGCAATGAAAATTGAAAAAGTCGTAATACCAACTCAGGTTTCGTCTTATTTCGGAAAGAATACATTCAGTGAGATAACGATGCAAAAGATGGTTTCACAAAAAACCTTTAAAGCATTTAAAGCGTGGCAGGAGGATGGAGTAATTATTACCAAAGATCAGGCAGATGAAATTGCTCATTCGATGAAAGAGTGGGCTATTTCACATGGCGCGACTTCATATACTCACTGGTTTCAACCTATGACTGGGTTGACTGCGGAAAAGCATGATTCATTTATTACTATCAGTAATACAGGGAGTGTTATTGAAAAATTTTCAGGAAATAAACTGATACAAGGTGAACCGGATGCTTCATCATTTCCTTCTGGAGGAATCAGGGCAACTTTTGAGGCCCGTGGTTATACTGCATGGGATCCGTCATCACCGGCTTTCATAACTGAAGTTGACAATGGAAAAACACTTTGTATACCTACTATCTTTATTTCATACACTGGTGATGCCCTTGATAAAAAACTGCCGCTTTTAAGAAGTGAGAGCGCTTTAAGTAAAGCTGCTGTTGAACTTTTGAAACTTTTTGAATATGATACCAGATTTGTAGCATCTACCAGTGGTGCAGAGCAGGAATATTTTTTAATTGATGAAGCATATTACAGGATGCGACCAGACCTTTTGCTTACTGGTCGCACCCTTATCGGCGCATCATCACCAAAAGGTCAGCAGCTTGAAGATCAGTATTTTGGTTCTATAAAAGAGCGTGTACTTCATTATATGCATGATGTAGCAGTAGAAGCGTACAATCTTGGAATACCATTGACAACCAAGCACAATGAAGTCGCACCTCATCAGTACGAATTTGCACCAATTTTTGAGCAATCAAATCTGGCTGCAGATCATAATCAATTACTGATGAATATCATGAAAACCATAGCCCATCGTCATGGGCTGGTATGTCTGCTTCATGAAAAACCTTTTGCTGGTGTAAATGGCAGCGGAAAACATCTGAACTGGTCGATCTGTGATGATAAGGGAAATAATCTTCTGAATCCGGGAGAAACACCTGAAACCAACCTGATATTCCTTACTGTACTCTGTTCCGTTATTTATGCTTTGTATAATAATGCTGATCTTCTTCGGGCTTCGGTGGCTTCTGCAGGTAATGAACACAGGCTGGGAGCAAATGAAGCGCCACCAGCTATTATCAGTGTTTATCTTGGAGAACAGCTTTCAAAAGTTATTTCAATGATCGAAAATGGCAAAATTGTAGAAGCAAAAAAGCAGGATCTTATTGATCTGGGTGTAAAATTACTTCCAAAATTCATCAGAGATACAACCGACAGAAACAGAACATCACCCTTTGCCTTTACTGGACAAAAATTTGAGTTCAGGGCTCTGGGAAGTGCCATGAACATATCTACACCAATAGCAGTACTTAATACAATCGTTGCTGATGCTTTTTTAATTGTTACTGAAAGAATAAAAGAGGAACATAAAACAAATTCCAATTTCAACAGCGCTGTTTTAAAAGCTCTTTCTGGGGTTATAAAGGAATCAAGATCTGTATTATTTGAAGGAAATAACTATTCGGATGAATGGGTCAAGGAAGCACAGAAGCGGGGACTCCCAAACATCGCTTCTACACCTGATGCATTGAAAGCGTTTGTCAGTCCAAAAGCGATCGACCTTTTTGAACGTCATGGAGTATTAACCAATGTAGAACTAAAAGCCAGATATAATATCTGGCTGGAATTGTATGAGAAAGTAATTGATATTGAAGCCAGAACATTGAAAGAAATTGTAAATACACAGATTCTTCCGGCCGCTTATGAATATCAGTCCTCTGTTGCTTCAGGACTTGATACTTTGATTGATTTGAGCAAAAACGGAGCTGTCAAGTTTTCTGCGGATATAATTGAAGATAGAAAAGAGGCTTTTACAACAATTTCTGAACATATCTATTATGTTCGGAAAAACATGAAAGAACTGGAAAACATTTTAAACAGATCGGAATCCATGGGACTTGAAACCAAAACAGCATTTTTCTTTTCGGACTTGAAACCGCATATGGAACATATACGCAGACATGTAGATGCTCTGGAAAATATAATGCCGGATTCTATATGGCACCTTCCAAAGTACAGGGAGATGCTTTTTATCAGTTAATATTTTAACGCAAATACAATAACGGAAACCATTTAATGGAATTTAAAAACAGATAACTTTCAGATTGTACTTGTGGTAGTGAAGGTTTCATGCTTGTCTGATGATACAGACGGACAGCATGAAACCATTGTTTTATTGTTTACAAAGGAATTCTTTCAATCTGTTATATCAAGAATTGCCAGGAACTGTTTATATCAGCAGCAAATCTAAATTGCCGGACTCACACATCTCTGGTTTTACAGGCAGGTCTGTTTCTGAAAGAATGGGATAAAATAAACAACATTACAGACAAAAAGATATTTACTTAATAATACAAAACTGAAAGCCAATAGCCTGTAATTTGCAGGAAAAATTATTCTATTTCAAACAGGTCTTGCTTTGTTGCCAGTAAAAATCCATTTCTTCAAGCGTTGAAGACTGAACTGTTTTGCCGTTTTCCCTCAGTTTGTCTTCAATATACCTGAACCGTTTTTCAAACTTATGAACAGTTTTGCGGAGGGCGTCTTCAGCACTGATACCCGAGTGGCGTGCTACATTAACTAAAGAGAATAGTATGTCGCCAAGTTCTTCTTCTGCATGATCAACCTCACCCTTCATATAAGCTTCACGAAATTCATCAAATTCTTCTACAACCTTATCAAAAACAGGAGGTGCACTTTTCCAGTCAAAACCAGCCCGTGTTACTCTGCGCTGGATTTTTTCTGCCCTGAATAAAGCTGGAAGAGCTTCGGGAACAGCATCAACAAGATATTTCCTGTTCTCTTTCCCTTTTTCCTTTTTTTTGATAATTTCCCAGTTATGGATAACTTCAGATGAGTCTGAAACTGTAGTATTACCAAATACATGAGGATGGCGTCTGATCAGTTTTTCATTTATTTCTCTTGCCACATCTTCAATCGTAAAACGATTTTCTTCACTGGCTATTTGAGAATGGAGAATAATTTGAAGTAAAAGGTCACCCAGTTCTTCTTTCATCTTATAAGAATCATTTTCATCAACAGCTTCAAAAAACTCATAAGCTTCATCAAGCACGCATGATAAGATGCTTTTATGAGTCTGCTCTCGATCCCATGGACATCCATGAGGACTCCTCAACTGTCTGACTATATCTATAAGACGGTTTAGTTCTTTTCCCATTTATTTCCTTCCTGATATTTTGGCAGTTTTCAAAAATATAACCTGATTCCCGGACATTTACATGCTTCAGTACTATGGTAATCTCATGTTCTATTCGTTCCAGGATCCTTTACCAAAACGGGTTATTTCCGGAGTTTCACTTGTAAGATCAATAATAGTTGACCCTGTTGGATTCTCCAGAACTCCTATGTCAAGCAGTATGTCTGCATCGTTTGCAACGGCCTTTTTGACTTCATAAGGATCGCCACGCAGGTTTCCGGGAAGACTGATAGATGTATTGGCAATGGGTTCATCTAGTGCTGCAATCAGATCCATTATTACTTTGCAATCAGGTATCCTGATTCCGACCGTTTTCCTTTTAGGACAGATCTTTTTGGGTACCAGATTGGAAGCTGGTAAAATGAAAGTGTATGGTCCGGGGAGATATCGTTTCATGAGTTTAAAATTAGAATTTGATAAACAGGTGTATCTGGAGACTTG
>JAAYEB010000027.1 GCA_012728995.1 Fibrobacter sp.
AAAGATCTTTTTAAGCTTGGTTACTGGATAACAGATGGACTTAAAGTTCCCGGTATCGGTAAAGCCATGGTTTATGATGGATGTTTTGGAAAAGGAACTTACAGCGGACTTAAAACATTTCAATATGAGCATAAAGATGAATATGGTTTGAAGGTTACAGGTGAACTGGATTCTAAAAGTGCTGAATTGATAAAGAAACTGATTAAAAAAGCAGATTTTAAAAGGCCAGGTATTCCTGTTGAAGCTTCATCAATTCCCGATGGATTATTTTGTGTGTATGCGAATAAAAAGCCTTCAAAGCCTCAAAGACTTTTCCAGTTGCCGCCGTCACCGGATCACCTTTATAAAAGGTACGGAGATGTAATGAGTTCAACAGGTGGAGAGCTTGGTGATGTTTACCATAATGATGCATGGGGCACAAAGGAAATGATTGAGTCTCTTGTTGAGTTGTCAAAAGATTGGAAAGAAAATGGAGATATTCTTGAGATTGGAGACATTTCCGCATGGAATTGTGCAGCTATTGGACATGCTTCTCACAGAGACGGTCACAGTGTTGATATCCGTTCAAGCAAAGTAGGAGCAATGGTAAAACATGACTCGCCTAATCATCTTTATGATAAAGAAAAAACAGTTGAGTTCGCCAAGAAAGCAATTGATAAGGGCTTTAAATATGTGATTACATTATGTCCGCATGTTACGAGGGAATGTAATTTTCTCGCAAGGAAAGAAGAATTGAATTATGTTTATATAAATCAAATCGAAAACCACCATAATCATTTGCATATGGATTATTGGATTAGTGGATCAAGAGTTGAAAATCCTAATATAAAAAAATCTTTTTGTAAAAATTGTCCTCAGAGAGGAACTTGTGACTCAAGATATAAATATGATGAAAAAAGGATAATATATGATAACAAATATTTAAAATATCAAGCGACTTAAGAAAAAACAATATACTATATGATAATATTTTCTTTACTGTAGTATAATAATGAGGTGTTTTGTATAATGATAAATAAATACGTGATGCTTGTTTTACTGTTTACAGTGTGTTTCTGTTTCTCAGAAAATGAAAATAACTGTGACTTTGATGTTTCCCGTTACTTAAAAGAAAATTTCAACTACGATATTACTGAGTCAACAAAAATCACTTATCATAGAAAAATAGATTTTGTGGAAAAAATAAAATCCTATATGAATGAAGAAAGAATCAAGAAAGCTGTAAACGCTCAATGGTCAACAAAGGTTGATTGTTTTATTGATTCTGTATACACACTTGATGAAAATGGAAATTTCCATGGTTATCTTATAGATTTTATGGGTGATTCTCTTGGTGGATATAGAATGAATTATTACAAACATGGCATAAAGGATTCCCTTTGGATTACAAAATTGCCTGGGCTTTATGAAGAATATGAAAGGTACAATAATGGTAGTCCGCATGGTGTTTGGGAAAAAATCAGAGCTGATGGATCAAAAGGATATTACGATAAATTTTATCATGGTACTCCCATTGATACATCATACCAATGGTGGCCAAATGGGAACATATTGGAAATGGAAGT
>JAAYEB010000226.1 GCA_012728995.1 Fibrobacter sp.
AGAACGGGAAAGTAAAATTTGTTTCCGGAGCGATGCTTACCTATGGTATAGGCGCGAAGGCAGGACTGGTTTTTGAGCTTGATGTAAATAAAGCGATAGAGCTTTTTTCTCATATATTCAGGTCGGTGGATTGGCACAAGGTGGATTCTGTGACACTTATGGCGTTTGAGTTTTATACGAATATTACGTTTGCCAAATTCATAGCTGCGGGTAAACTCGGTGAATATGCTTTTGATAAAGCTAAGGATTTTTGGGGATGGTTTAAAGATAAAAGGCAGCATTCAAAAGATATAAACGAATTTAAAAATAACATACGTGTAAACATAAACAATGCTGAAGAGTTAAAGAATTCACCGCCCGAAACTTTGGGACATCTTGTTCTGACAATTATGGAGACTGTTGAATCTGATGATTTTGATGCAATTATAAAAATTCTGGAAGCAGCAGAGAGCAGTCATGAACTGAAATGGATACTTAGAAACGCACAGGATAAAATTAAAATATCTTCAGACAGCAACGATAATGATAAAGGCAATGCATTGGAAGAGGGGATAAGAAGAGTTATAGAGTTTGGATTAAATAATGATTCTGTTTCGGACAAACTAGAAATATACAATAGAAAAATAAGGACAATTCTTAAAAGGAATTCAATTTATTATGAATAAAATTTATTTGATGATTAATGCATTTTTATTAACATGTAATATTTTTGCACATTATAATTGTGATACAACAATAGTGAGTGAAGATACATTAGTAGCTTGCACTACATTTTTTAAAAATGGGAAGCTATCATCGATTGACTCATTTTTAAATAGCCAAATGCATGGGAAACAAATTGAATGGTATGAAAATGGAAATATTAAATCAATACTAAATTGCCAAAATGGAAAAACAATAGATACCATATATACATATTATGAAAATAGACGAATTAAATCAATCATTCCACAAAACGGTATTAGTGTTAAGTTATCGAAAAGTGGAGATACATTAAGCATTACGAATTTTCAAAATGGAAAGCGTTATGGGAAAGCTTATTCATATTATGAAAACAGAAAAAGGAAATACATACATTATTACAACGATTCTGGTCAAAAACATGGACTATGTGAATCCTGGCGTGAGGATGGTACCAGAAAAGACAGTATTGTGTATCATAATGGAAATATCATAGAACTGAGGGCATATTTCCTGAATGGGAAAGTAAGGCATTGGATAAAAAAAGTCGATAAAGATAGTTATAAAACATTGGAAGCTTTTTATTATGATACATCTGGGGCTGTTTGCGGTGAGGTAAAAAATGGTAATGGAAACTTTATATCCTGGTCAGATAATTATGAAAACAGATGGCTTAAGAGTTACAAAGACGGTGAAGAAGTTGCCAGCCGGGAATTAGAGCCGGATGAGAATCCTGACTGGAAATAAAGACGATAACAGTTCAATATTTTACCGCGATTCTGTTGGCAAATTTTTAAAACCTGAAAATTTAATGATGGCAAACAGGAAGAATTGTTCATGACATGCATGTTTTATTTATAATAAAAGCATTTTATTTTAAGAGTTGGACTTAACACCAGAAATTCCATGATTGTACATATAATCACACTTCACCTTTCAGGAGATGTAATATGAGAAGAATGATTCAATTTTCAGTTTTACTTATTGCAATATTTGTCATGTTGATAATTTCCTGCAATATGCCTCAAGATCCTTTTAAAAAACCATCCAATTCAAAAGTAAGGCTATTTTCAGAAAAAAATGAACAGACAATAAAATTTGGTTCTGAAGTCAAGGTAGGCGTCTCAATATTTCTTGCAGAACACATTGAAGCTCTTCATGTTTATACCAGAAACAATGGATTGGATACTATTCACCCTTACAGTTCAAATGCCATAGATGACACTCTGTATTTCAATTGGAAATTTATCAAAGAAGGTGTTGACACAATTTTTGTAATCGGAAAACTTAAAGATAAAAGTTACAAAGATAAATCTGATACATTGCCAATTTTCATACTCCCTGCTCCGGATTCTATCCGTTTCGACTCTGTTGCAGAACCGGTTTATACAGTTGTCGGGAAAATTGATACACTCCTCTTTGTAGCATCAGCAAGTAGTAAAATGCCACTATCTTTTTCGGTCAGGTCAAATCCTGATCTTGATTCAAAAGAGATCAGTGTTGAAAAAAATGATGATACAGCATGGGTGATATTTTCAACTGATAATTCTGGTGAATATAACATTACCTTTTATGCCCAAAGGGATACACTAATTGATTCTGCTGTCGTTAATGTAACTGTTTATGAGCAATTAGAATTCGAATCTGCAGTTTTATCTGATATCATTCCGTTTGGAAAAAGTGATACGCTCACTTTTACAATCCCAACAGAACGTGAAGATACGATTACTTATAAGCTGATAAACAAGGACGATTTCGCAGAGAATGAGCTTTCTTTTATTGTGGAAAACAGTGATTCACTTGTAATTGTTTTTACGCCTGATAGCGGAGGCGAGCGTAAGTTCTTGTTGCTTCTTGATAACGGAAAAATATCAGATACACTCAAATACACAGTAACCGTTGATGACAAACCGTCGTTTGGAGTGTTCATTGAAAACCATAAAGATACAGTGCCGTTTGGAACTTCTGTGAACATAGGTGTTTCGGTTTTTCTTCCCCAACTTATTGAAGAATTGCATATCAGTACCAGCGATAACAGTCTGGACTCTACTTTAGAACTGGCTGCAACTGATGATACTGTGTATGTATCACATGAGTTTTGTACTGAAGGTGAAGTGAAAATTTATGTAACAGC
>JAAYEB010000227.1 GCA_012728995.1 Fibrobacter sp.
AGAACAGTCTTCCTTTTCTTTTTATGGGTAAAATTCTCAGTTTATTAAAGAGGATTAAAATAAGTAAGGGGGAAATAAAGTGGAAAGAGAATATCTTATCAACAGGATTTAAATCGGTACTCTACACTATTGGTGGAAAAACAACACATAAACCATCAGAAATAAATGGAAAAAATAAATTTGAACGGCATAAAGATTACGGACTATTTAAGATCGAAGATTTGCCGGATAATAATACGACAAGGCAAACTGTTGATGATTATATAAACAGTTTCAAACCACCTGAAATTCCACAAAACGAAAAATGGCCTGATCTTCGTTATTTCTTTTTTTCTCAAAAAGCTCTAAACCGGCTTGATATAAACAAAGTTATTGGCTTGGACAGAAAAGGTAAATTGATTAATAATGTATCTGATTATCAGAAATTTTTAAGAGGCCGTAGGGGTGTAAGCAAGAAAATATTCTCCTTTCACACAGATAACCGAACATGGGGGTATCTGAATAAAAAATTATTTGTAAGCTGGAAAAATGAATTGGAAAAAATGACAGGCATGAATACAAAATGGGGAAAGGATATTATAGATGAGTTCTTCAAATGAGCATTGTTATGATGCTTATGCATATTTCGATATAACTGGATATAATAAACCTATTAACATTGGAAACTGGGCAAAATTACGTTCTTTTATGGAAAAAGACCCTGCTTTCAATTTGTTACCGGTTAAAAGCTGGTTTTTGTCATTGTCATTTAAACTTGCTACACCATTAATATGCAAGGATGATGAAATATTTAGTATTGAGAATGAAGTATTAAATAAAGGTCAAAATAAAAACAATTATAATCTTTTTCATAAAGATAAAACTATGAAAGTACCATTTTATCCTGCATCTTCATGGAAAGGACGTCTCAGATGGGTTGCTTATAAAAAGTGGCTCGAAAATGGAAAGTCACCTGAAGACAGATTCCAATTATCTCTTCTTTTCGGTGAAGAAAGCGGCGATGAAGAAGGAAAGAGATTATCTGAATATTTAGATAAAAACTGTGGTGAGCAAACAAAAAATTATAGAGATCTGGTAAGATCACGTTTCAAATATACAAACGATACCGAAAAAGAGGAAAAAGAACAATCCATTCCTCATCATGCCGGAAACCTCTATTTTTATCCGAGCTATTTTGATACATTAGGAGAATCTGTGATTAATCCGCACGATCGTGAAAAAAAAGCAGGTAAATATCCGATAAAAATTGAAAATGTACCGAAAGGAACTACAGGAAGATTTAAAGTTCTCTTTTCACCACTCTATACAGGCAAGGGATACTCGTTTGAAGATATGAACCGTGGTTTAAAAATAATAATTGAATCGGTACATGATATGTTCAGGGTATACGGTTTTGGAGCTAAGACTTCAAGTGGATTTGGAGCAGTGGAAAATATTAATTGTGGATCTGTCAGTTTTAAATTTGGTGAAAACAAGTTGGATAATCGGCAATTCTCAGATCTTGAAGAAATGAAAAAACTGCCGGAAATTATCAATATGGAATTGAAGCAATAAGGAAGTATATGATGTGCAAAGAACTGCAAAAACTTGCTGATAACCGTAAGAACCTTTTACAAGCTGAAATTGCAGCATGGCTGCATATGATTGGAAAATATCAAAAAGCTTTTGTTGAAGGTAAAAGAGAATTTGCTCACCAAGTGCCTGATATACTAAAACAATTAAAGGATAAAAGAGTTGAAATAATTTCTGATAATACATTAGGCGATTCTACTTTAGAAAAGTTTATAACTAAGCATAATAGAACTGATAATGCAAAAAAAGATAGTAATAATGAATATAGCTACATAGAAAAACTATTAATTGATGCGCATGGACGTGGGTCAGGCACAGATAAAGGAGTTATAAAATCTTACACACAACAAGGTAATATAAACCAAGATAATGAAAAAGTAAGATACATGTCTTCTGCTTTTGGATGGGAAGGTGATAAGGTTGATGTTGCCAAGATAAATAATTCAATAGACATTTTCTACAAGTTTATTAAAGAAACAATGGAAAAAGCATGGAATGATGATCTGAATGTTGATGGATGGGTTAAATTGCTTGATGATTTCCGTCAAAGAATAAAAATTGAATTTTCGCAAACGTTTGCAGACTCTCGTTATCCTATAAATGACGTATCACTATGGGATCAGACAGCTTCTACTGTTGCATTTTTTAAAACTCATTTGGCAAATTCACTTTTTGATACAAACAGGTGTAATCCCCTCAATGAGGATAATAAGAAAAAATTCAGAGTATTACAAGTAATTATAGGCGGCATGGATTATCTGGGGCAGTCAAACAGAATAGCAGATCTTATATACAGGAAAGAGCAGATAAACCGGGGTTTCGACAGTGTGAGAAATGTTATCGAAATAGAATACCCGCTTGGGTTTGAAATCTATCGTGATCTTGATCGTATCGCATTTTTGGTTCCTGACCAAGAAAAACTCAAAGAAATGGAAAACTGCAAAGGTGATTCTCTGGAGCAGATTATTTTAGATAAGTTTTGTGGGCCACAAAAAGAAAACCCTGCAATGGTAAATGAAATAAATGTCAATAAAATTGTATTGTCTAAAATTGGAACACGAAATGTCTTTTTTATCGGCGAAGAATTACAAAAGGATTCTTCCCAAACTTATTTACCAGGAATAGAAGAGCTGAAAAAGATTTGGCAAGGTAAAAAGTCAGACAGATGTATAGTTTGTCAGATGAGACCTCGTGGTTATACAAAAGAAAATAACAATAATGGTTCCAGAGCCTATAAACGCAAAATATGCGGGATCTGTCTAGAACGTTTGAATGGGCGTAGTAAGGATTGGGCAGAAGAAAAACTTTCTGGAAATACGATTTGGATGGATGAAGTTGCAGACAGAAACGGGCGGGTTGCATTGATAACTGCAAAGCTTGATCTGGCCGAATGGCAAAACGGTAAAATGATTTCAACTTTAAAGAATATTTCAAACAAAAATAATAACAAAAACGAAAATGAATATGTTAAATTAACAAAAGAATTAAAACAGGTTGATAATGATACTATATTAAAAAATAATGTTAACCTGGAATCATTAGAAGATATTATAATTCCTTATATTTTTAAAAATAAAACTAAAGGGAAACTCTATAATTTACAGGTAAAAGAAGAAGATTTGGGCGGCAACAATAATCTAAATGATAATGAGAAACTGGCACTTGCAGTCTGGCGTAAAACACCTTCATTTGCAAGAATCCATCGTATCTGGGAAACATCCAGAAAATTCTGGAACGATATAGCCGAAGAGTTTGAGAATTCTGTTAGAAAAAGAAAATCGAGGATCAAAATAGTTGTAACTCTACCAGAAGAAAATAAAATCAAAAGATACCATTCATATATAGCGGAAATTGAAAACGAAATACGATTTACAGTAGTAGCTCTAAATAATGGATTTTATATAACAGAAAACCTCCAGTGGCTGTCATCTAAAATTGGTGTTGATAAAGATATCGTAAAATCGGAAAATGATTCTGTGCAATTTGTATTGAATTACCTCAAGAAATATGAAAATATTATACTTTACGAATTTGAGCAGATGAATGAAAAGGTCGGAGTGTTAAAAATAAATAGTATCGAAAAAGAAAAATCCAATTATCTGCCTTCAATACGGATCCTTGAAGAACCAGAACGGTTTATTGCAATAGTTCCTGCAGAAAAAGCATTTAATGTAGTAAAAAATATCAACGAAAAATACAGCATTGAAATGGGAAAAGTAAGAAACCGGCTTCCATTAACACTCGGGTTGATTTTTGCTCCGTCACATACCCCGCTAAGCGTATTGATGAATGCAGGTGAAAGAGTATTGAAAATGCCTGTAAAGGACGAAATATGGATAGTTGAAGAAATAAAATCTTACGAAGATAATGAACAAGACAAATACCTTATCAGAATAAAAAAGAAAAAAGAATCTGAATTTAAGAATAATTTGGATATTGAAGGTAAAACTGAATATGAGTGGTATCCTCAATGGGAAGTAAATAAAAATATGGGCAAAGATGATAAAACCGAAGACCAGTGGTATCCTTTCTTTTGCATAAATAAAAAGGATGATACTGAAAACAGATCAAAATCTTATAAAGGCCCTGATGGTTATTGGTTGGTTCATGTTAGTGAGTTGGAAAAAAATGATGAAATAGTAATAAAGCCTTCAAGATTCGATTTTGAATTTCTCGATTCATCAACAAGAAGATATGAAATCAGTTATTCTGAAAAAAACGGAAGCGTTAAAAGAAGAATAAAAGGTGAAAATAGCAATTATAATAAAAAGGATAGTGAATGGAAACTGCTTTGTGAAGGAAAAGCAAACCGGCCGTACTATCTGGAACAAATTAATGAAATATTTAAATTGAATGAAATTCTGGAAAAACATCTGTCAAAAAGCCAGATTTATCAAATAATCGAGAGTATCGAAAATAAAAGAAATGAATGGGGAAAAATTGAATCACAGAAAAATATAAAAGAAGCTTTCAAAAACTTTGTAAAAATTACGATAAAAAATGCGGAATGGAAATGTAGACCTGATATAAAAGATTTGGATAAAATTATATCTGCAGGGATTAATGGTTTATTGAAAGATACTGTTGAAATATATTTCAAAATTTTAAAATGTAATGAAGAGGTGGGTTTGAATGAAAAATGAGGATTTCAAGAATTCTGTAAAACGTTATTTTTTTATTACTCTTGAACCAGTGCATATAGGTACCGGTGATAACTGCCTTGGGCGTGTCGATAATTCTATCGTACGGGAACCTGGATCAAATCTGCCAAAAATACCAGGAACAAGCCTTTGTGGAGCCGCACGTAGTTATGCTGCACATTATTATAATGAAATAAACGATAAAAACGGCAAAAATGAAAACAGCAAAATTCAGAACGCTTTCGGTACAGCAGCAGATAATGGTGGCTCCTATGCTGGTGAAATAAGCATATCCGATGCACGCATTTTTCTTTTCCCGGTTTATTCTCTGAGTGGCCCGGTATGGGTAACTACGCCATCCATTCTGAAAGAAAATAGGTATAATGGTTTTCCGAATGACATTTCAGACAATGAAGCAGTTACATCATGGGAAGACGAAAAAATCAATATCGGCTGGCTATTATTCAATATAAAAGAAGTTATCGAATTTCAATTAAAAATAAAAATTCCGGAACAAATTAACAATAGAATTGTTATTGTAAATGATAAAATGTTTTCACAGATTGTAAACAGTAATCTCGAAGTGCGTACTTCTGTTGCTATAAATCCTCAGACAGGAGCTGCTCAGGAGGGTGCATTATTTACCTATGAAGCTATACCAAGAGCAACGATTCTATGGACAGAACTGGTTAATCACAATTTTGTAAGATTCAAAAGTAATGGTGACAGTGAATCAACAGACAACGTATCATCAATTGAAGTTGTTAAAAAAGGATTGCAAATGATTGAATACTTTGGCGTTGGCGGAATGGTTACAAGAGGTTTTGGAAGAATGCGGATCTTGAAAAAGGAAAAGGAAAATGGCTGATAATCTGGATCTCAAGTGTGCTGAACTATCAAGTAAAATAATCAGTGAGACAAAAGATAAAAAACTTGCTGAGAATGTTATAACAAAAACTTTAGGTGTACTGGAATCGAATGGGGTTTATGCGTGTTTACTCTATCTTTTTTCTCGAAAGAGAAACAAAGAAGGAGAAATAGCAGTCAAAATAGCAGAAAAAATACTGGAAGCATTGGCTGGTGTTGATGGAATACCTGCATTTGATATTAATGAATTCAAAGCAAATATTAAAGATAGAGATAAAAAAACGTTACATTACATCAGGAAAAACCTGTGCAATAATATTGATTCGCTTCTGCTTGTTAAAAAAATATGGGAGCAGATTCTGATTTATGCAAGATATGAAGCCAAAGCGGAGCTGTTTTAAATTATGGAATGGAATTTATATAAAATATGTTTTCGTCTTAAGTCGCCTCTGCATATAGGGTGGAAAAGGACCGCTTTTTTTCAACAGACCCGTTCCTTTGTACCCGCAAAAAATATATGGGGCGCTTTAATAGCTGTTCTTGGTAGAGAAAAAGAAAACTACAAACAAATAGAGGAGTTAATAGAATCCGGTTTAAGGTTTTCTTATTTCTATCCGACAGATGGCAAAAGTAAGATAAGTATTTTTCCTTGGGAAGATTCAGATAAGTTTGAATGGTTGTACTTGAACAGTTATGTTTCAACGCCATTGGATAAAAAACTTGCAAAGCGCGGATATCTTCATGAGGTGGAATATATTTCTCCTTATACTCGTGAAGGAAATTCGGTCTTTATAATCGGTTATATACTGGAGAGGAAAAATTCAAATCTGGACTGGAGAGAAGCACTGGATCATATTCAGATAGGCGGTGAAAGAAGCAGCGGCTGGGGGAGAGTCAAAGTTGAGACCATTGAAGAGAGTGATACTATTTTTGGGATTGAAGTTGATCTGCAATACGATTTACCTCAAATTATTTATGATACAGATAATAAACACTTGTTTGCACATGTACGGGTTGTAAAAAATGATAAGTGTGAAAATGACTGTCAGGGCCCTGTAGAGCCGGTAATTGGAAGAGATACGAGTTGCAAAAATAATTTTGGAGGTAATATTAAAGCAGATTTGTGCTGGATGCCTGGATGTAAGTATAAAAAATCTAATTTCAAGATTGAAGCCCAGGGTTTATGGGTTCCAGTATAAAAATAACAGGTTAAAGGAAAATTTCCATGATTTGTGGGCACTATTTTATAACTCCTCATGCGGTAAAACAGTTTAAGGCACGTATTGCAAAATGGCTTACATACGAACAGGCTTTAGCTGAAATTATAAAAGAGCTTAGAGGTGTAAAGAAAATTCATCCAACAATGAATGGGAAGGCTTACTATGTGAGAACTGATGGAAAATGGCGTTTCAGGGCGGTTATTAGTAATAAAATAGGAAAAGATTTAGAATCATCTGGTAAACCTGTTGTTGTAACGATTCTCAGAAGTGGAAGAAGCAGAAAAAAGAAAACTGTTTGAATATATAGATCTTTGAAATACCGGTATTTTTAAAGCACATACAGTTTGGATATTTAATTCTTTATTTTGTCATAGTTATTGTGTTTTTTAGTATACAATATCTTTGCTAAAAAAAATTTTAATATATATTGTTGAGTCTACTCTAAAAAGCCATTTTAGCAAAGACTTGACAACTGATATTTATTTTATGTTCTTTGACATTTTCGGCATAGAAAACACGAAAGTACCTCCTAACGCCTCTGTTTCTGGCTACAACAGA
>JAAYEB010000228.1 GCA_012728995.1 Fibrobacter sp.
AAATAAGAAAAGCTGATAATCAAGGCAAAGTAATATCTGATGCAACATTTTTAACAGCAGAAGCTTATGAGGGATTAGGTGAGTACAGCAAGGCTATTCCACTCCTTGAAAATGTAATTAGTAAAGAAAAAGAAAATGTTGAAGCGTATGTTCGCCTTGCTGATCTGTATACCAAAGCCAAAATGGAAGATAAAGCCAGGATTATAAATGAAAAACTCCTTTCACTTCAACCTGACAATCCCAAAGTTTACTTTACTCTTGGAGAATATTACCTGAAAACCAAAAAGTATGATGATGCATTTAAGAATTTTCAGAAATCTTTTGCATTGAAAACTGATGCTAACGCAGCTCAAGGTATGATGAAGGCTGCTTGGGAGCAGAAGAAATTTGATTTGGCACTTGACGCAGCTGAAACAGCTTTGCATCATGACAAAAATTTGACAGAGCCACAGGTAATTCTTGCAAAAATTCATATCCAAAACGGCAAATATTCGAATGCCCAAAGTATCCTTGAGGATCTGGTTAAAAAAGAGGAAGAAAACAAAGACTGGTGGCAACAGCTTGCTTTATGTTATGAAAAGACTAAAAATGAAAAGAAAATGGCTTTGGCAGACAAAAAAATCATGTCTCTTGATAAAAAGGATACAGTATCAAGGCTCAGGTACGCAAATTATTCCATGAATTCAGGAGAGCTCAAAGAGGCTAAAGAGGTATATAGTGAACTGGCTTTATTAATGCCGAAAAACCCCGATGTGTTCAGTAATTTATATCAGGTTTGCCTGAAAACAAATGATAATAAAGGTGCTGTGGAAAATCTTCGCCAATTGGTAAAGCTTAAACCTGATTATGGAATCGGTTTCAGAGATCTGGGTAATCTGCTATTCGAAATGAAAGATTCTGATGGAGCGTTAGAAGCTTATCGTGCAGCAATTAAAGCGGATCCTTCAGTTAAAGGGTTTTATAAAAAATATGCTCAACTCCTTAAAGAAAAAAAGGCCCAGGAGCAGGAGATTCTTACTGTGTTAACTGCAGCTGTTAAAGCTAATGAAGCTGATGAGGAGATTTATAACACACTCGGTGAAATCTTTTTGAACAAAAAGGATTATAACAAATCAATTGAAAATTACCAGAAGGCTCTTCGGATCAATCCGAAAAATCTTGAAAATCTCAAAGCTTTAGGCTTATCTCAGGTAAGGGCCGGGAAGAAAACTGATGCAGTTATTACATATGAACAATTAATAACAATGGACACCTCATGTACAAATGAGCTTAAAATTCTTGGTGACCTGTATATGGAAATGGGTAAAAAGGAGCAGGCTATTGCTTCTTATAAAAAGTATCTGGTCAAAAAACCTGATGATTCCAAAATATCGCTGCAGGTTGGAAATTATGAAATAGAGAAGAAAAATTACAAAGATGCTGTCAAGTACATGGAAAAAGTGAGTGGAAATGACGCACAAACAGCTGATTTCCTTTCGAATTATGCTTCTGCCTCGATTCAGGTCAATGATTTTGCAAAAGCTAATAAATTGCTTGAACAGCTCTCAAAAGTTTCTCCAAATGATCCTGCACCGTTAAAGATGCTTTATGAAATTGCTGAAAAGCAAAAGGATAAAAAAGGTGCTGCTGACTATCTGAAAAAATATACGGCACTGAAACCTGATGATATTGAGATGCAGAAAAAATTAGGTGACCTTCTTTTTGATCTGAAAGATAAGAAAGGAGCACTTGAAGCATACAATAGTGTTTTAAAACAGAATCCAAAGGCTAAAGGGTTTTATAAAAATTATGTTGTGTTGATAAAAGAATCGGGGACTGATCAGGAAAAAATTCAGTCTTACAGTGGTGCAATTGCTGCCGGTGAAGCAGATGTTGCTGTTATTATTGAGCTTGGTGATATTTACAGTAAGCAGGGAAATCACAAAAAAGCTTTGGAGATGTATGATAAAGCCGGTAAGCTGGATCCAAAAGATGTTTTGTTATTGGCCAAACTTGCTCAATCACAGGCTGAAAGTGGTAATACGGATGCTGCAATATTGACTTATGAACAAACACTCGCCATGAATCCGAAAGCAGATGAAGAATATAAGATTCTGGGTGACCTTTATAAAAAGAAAAGTAAAACTGCTTCTGCAATAAAAAATTATAAAAAATATCTTGAGAGTAAATCGGATAATGGTATTGCAAGAGAGATTGGGGAGTATGAATTCAAAGCAAGGAACTATTCGGAAGCTGTCAAATATTTCGGGATGGTTACAGGTAAAGATGCTGATAATGTTGATTATCTGAAAATGTACGGTGATGCCTGCCTTAAGGCAAAAGATGAAAACAAAGCTTATCAGATTTATAAACAGCTTGCAGTTAAGGCTCCTAAGGACCCGGATGTATTTAAAACATTATATCAGATCTCAGAAAAAACCGGACCTGAAAATGATAAAATATCTTACCTTAAATCTTACACCAAATTAAAACCTTCTGATGCAAATGCTCAGAAGAAGCTGGGTGATATTCTTTATGCAAAGAAAGACAATGCTGGAGCGCTTGAAGCATATAAAGCTGTTTTAAAAGCTGATTCATCAGCAAAAGGTTTTTATGAAAATTTTACAGATTTAATGATTAAATCCGGCGGAAGTGACAATGAGATGATAATCGTCCTCAGTAAGGCAATACAAGCCGGTGAAGCAGATTTAAGTGTTTATAAGCACCTTGGTGACATATACAGGAAAGTCGGCAATCATCAGAAGGCCTCTGCGATGTATGAAAAAGCAAGTCAGCTTGACCCAAAAAGTGTAGCATTATTGACATCATTGGCTGAGTCTCAGGTTGCAGTAGGAAAAATCAATGATGCTATTCTTACATATGAGCAGGCAATTGCGATGAACCCACAGGCCGGGACTGAATATAAACTATTGGGTGATCTCTATAAAAAACAGAATAAAAATGACCAGGCTGTTAAAAATTATAAAAAATTTCTTGAAAAAGGTTCTGATGACAAACTTTCAATGGAGGTTGGAGAAGCTGCTTTTAAGGCAAAAAACTATCAGGAAGCTGTTAAGTATCTTGGAATGATAAAAGGGGCTGATTCAAAACAGCCATCATACCTTAAAATGTATGGTGAAGCTTGCTTCCTGGCAAAAGATCAGGCAAAAGCTTACGAGATTTTCAAGCAATTGGCAACTGTTACTCCTGCAGATGCTGAAGTATTCAAAAAACTGTACGAAATAGCCGAAGGGTTGGGGAAAAAAGATGATCTGTTAACGTACCTGAAAAGTTATACAAGATTAAAACCAAGAGACGTTAGTGCTCAGAAAAAACTGGGGGATATTCTCTATGAGCGTAAAGATGCTAATGGAGCAATAAATGCTTATGGGGCTGTACTTGCGGCAGATCCTTCCGCAAAGGGTTTTTACAATAAATATGCCAAGCTGGTTATAAATTCAGGAAAGGACACTGAAATTGTTAAAGTACTTACTGGGGCCATAAAGGCTGGAGAAGCTGATGGCCAGATGTATGCAAAACTTGGTGAAATTTACCAAAAGCAGCAAAATTATACAGATGCAGTTGCTATGTATGAAAAAGCTATTCAGTTTAATCCCAAGGATGTTTCTCTTTTAAACAGGTTATCTGAATGTCAGATAAAAGGCGGAAAACCACAGGCTGCTATTCTTACTCTTGAACAGGCTGTAGCTATGAATCCTCAGGCCAATAAAGAGTATAAAATGCTTGGTGATCTGTATATGCAACAGAAAAAGAGTAGTTCGGCTTTGACAGCCTACAAAAAATATCTTGAAAAAAGCAAGGATAATGAGATCGCAAAAGTAGTCGGAAAGTCTGCTTACGACTCTAAAAAGTATGATGAAGCAGTTAAGTATTTTGGGATGGTAACCGGTGCAGATGCCTCGGATCCAAAGCATCTTATGATGTATGGGCAGGCAAGTTACAATGCAAAAGATGAGTTTAAGGCATATCAGATATTCAAGTCGTTAGCAAAGGTAACTCCAAAAGATCCGGAAGTTTTTAGATTGTTGGCAGAAATTGCTGCAAAGGCTGGAACCAAGGAAGAAGTACTGCAATATTCGAAGGTTTATGCATCTTTAGCGCCCTCTGATGCAATGGCTCAGAAAACTCTGGGTGATATGCTTTATGCGCAAAAAGATCATTCTGGTTCACTTAATGCATATAGAACTGCTCTAAAAGCAGATCCTTCATTGAAAGGTTTATATAAAAATTATGTAAGTCTGGTACTTAAATCTGGTGATGATGCTGAAAAGGAAAGGGCCTTGAATGGAGCAATTAGTGCTGGGGAAGCAGATGCAAAGATGTATCAGGCTCTTGGTGAAATTTACAAAACACAGAAAAAAGTTGATAATGCAGTAAAAATGTATGAAAAGGCTGTTCAACTTGATCCCAAAAACACTGAACTGCTGAGTGCTCTTGCAGATTGTCAGGTCAGCAAAGGAATGACAGATGCTGCAATATTAACATACGAACAAGTAATCGCAATGGATCCGAAAGCCTCTAAGGAATATAAGGTTCTTGGAGATCTTTATATGAAACAGAAAAAGGATCAGTCTGCAATTAGATCATATAAAAAGTATCTGGAAAAGAATGCATCAGATGGTGCTGTTGCCAAGATCGTGGGTGAATATGAACTTAAACAGAAGAATTATAAAGATGCGGTCAGGTATTTTGGTATGGTTAAAGGTGATGATGCAAAAAAGGCAGATCTACTTTCTTCATATGGGGAAGCATCCTTTTTGGCACAGGACTATCCAAGGGCTTTGATAATTTATAAAGACCTTGCAAAATTAACTCCTAAAGATGCAGATGTTTTTAAAAGAATGTATGAGATTACAATGAAAACCGGAGCATCAAATGATGCACAGGAGTATTTAAAACAGTATACACAACTGAAACCAAATGATGCTGATGCTCAGAAAATGCTTGGTGATGCCCTACTTGCTAAAAAAGATGAAAACGGTGCTTTGAATGCTTACAGGGCTGCATTGAAATTTAATCCAAAAATAAAGGGTATCCATAAAAATTATGTCACTCTGGTCCTGAAACTGGGTAAACCGGCAGAAAAGTTTGCAGCATTAAATGGAGCAATTAATGCCAATGAGGCGGATGCTTCGATGTATAAAACTTTAGGTGAAATCTATGAGTCATCTAAGAAATACAATGATGCTATAAGGATGTTTGAAAAAGCTTCTCAGCTTGATCCTAAAAACGGTGAGTATCTGTCTGCACTTGCAGATTGCCAAATGAAAGCAGGAAAGGTTAATGAAGCTATTGTGACTTATGAGCAGGCACTGGTATTAAATCCAAAAGCTGTAGAAGAGTATAAACAGCTTGGTGATTTATATATGAAGCAGAAAAAAGTGGATGATGCCATGAACACATACAAAAAATACCTTGATAAAAAGTCATCTGACAATGAAACTGCTAAAATAGTGGCAAAACATGCCTTTGATAATAAAAAATATCAGGATGCGTACAAGTATTACAAAATGGTCAAAGATGATTCAAGTCCGCAATATCTGGTTGAATTCGGATTATCTTCAATCGAGGTTAAAGATTATCAGTCCGCAATAAATGTGCTGACCAAAGTCAGAGATATCAAAGGTAATGTGCCCAACCGTGATAAAGCATACAAAGGGTTGGCCGAAGCCTATGAGAAAAATGGTGATAAGAGAAAAGCTGCAGAAATACTTACCGATTATATCAGTTTACCGGGGGTGAATGATCCTGAAGCAGCTTACAGTTTGGCATTAGTAAATGAAACCCTAAACCCAAAACAGGCGGTTGAAATTTATAAAAAGAATATTGTGTCTTACCCTAAAGATTATCGTAATTTCTTGAAACTAGGGATTTACTATTCAAATCAGTCTGGTGCAGCGAATGATGCTATCAAGTACCTGGAGAAATGTGCTGCCTTGTCAGATACTATTCCAAGAGTCTGGCTGGAACTGGGAAGTCTATATGGAAAGTTGAAGCGTGACAAGGATATGTTAAATGCATACAGGAAATTCATAACTGTGGATCCTGAGAATGCTGATGCAACCGGAAAAATCGGTCAGGTTTTATTGAACAAAAAAATGGTAGATGATGCCATGGTTTTTCTGGAAATGGCGAATTCACTTAAGGAAAATGATCCAAAGTTAATGGCACTTCTGGCTCGTGGTTATCTTATGACCAACAGACGTAATGAAGGAGCCAGGTTACTGGAGAGAGTGGTCCAAATAACTAAAGGTAATATTGATGATGATCTAAGGATGGCATTAATTGATGTATACATGGAAACAGGAAAATACAAAGATGCTGTAAAAGAGCTGGAAATATTAGTTTCAAGGAGCCAGGATACGAATGTCTGGATTAAATATGCCATGGCTCTTTACAATACCGGGAGTTATAAAGATGCGCTAAAAGCGGTTGAAAAAGTCAAAAACAGTGATCCGCAAAATATTGATGTTCAGATGATGCTTGGAAGAATTATGGTAGCAATGAAAAATTATGATGATGCTATTGAGACATATAAAGGGATCCTTTATATCGATCAAAATTATGCACCTGCTTTAATTGAAAGAGCTAACGTATATCTGATACAAAGAAAATATCAGTGGGCCAAAACATTTTTTGATCGTGCAATAAAAGCTGATCCAAACAGTGGACTAGCGTATCTTGGGTTAGCCAGACTTGCAAAAGAAGAGAAAGATTACGCAAATTACAGCAGTTTTCTCGAAAAAGCAAAGAAGCTGGAACCAAATAACAAAGATATTATCAATGAACTTAAATCGATGAGAAGATAAAAGTTTTAATAAGAATCGATTTTTATTAAAAAGGCCTTCTTTTGTTAAACGTAAATCTCTGCGTTTAGGGCAAAAGAAGGTCTTTTTTATATTCTTAATAATCTGCTGAAATATTTGATCAATAATTCGTAATAATGTTAGGGAAGGGAGGGATTATGACCAATAAGGAGATTGCTGAAAGCCTGAAGGAACTGGTTAAGCTGTATTCTGATTCGACATGGAATTACGAACGGGCTTTGGACCAGATTCAGGATGAGGATTTGCGAAAAGATCTGGTTGAATTGCATGATGAACATCTTGAACATATGGATAATTTAAACAATTATATAAAACAGTTAGGAGAAAGAATACCACAATATGAATATACTGGTGAAATGTCTGCTGAATTGACCACTATTACTAATGATATGTCTGATGAAGAGATAATTAATTCTTTAAGAAAAAATGAGAAAGTTTTAAGTGAAAAACTCGAGAATATTGTTGAGGACATACAGATACCAGAAATCGCACATGATCTGGAAGAAGATATAGATGACGAAAATATTTATATCGATACATTAAAAGATTATCTGGACTAAGAAATGTCAAGCTAAAATGCTTGACATGTCAGAAATTTAATCGTTTATAATTTTTCAAAAGAAATCAATAATTGCTTTGTATACTTAATCATGAACTTCAAAAATCTTTAAATCCAGCACTTTTGCTGTATAGCCACGCCCGGAACAGATAGAAATATATTTTTCTTCGTGTTTTTTTTAATATTTGGTATTAACTATAAGTTATAATTGTCTCTGTAGAAGACAAACAGAGCCAAGAAAATAATTATTGTAGGTGGTGGGATTGTCGAAAGTATTAGGTGCTGTTCTGAATTAAAACTGGAGTAATTTAAATATCAAACTTTAATGTTTTTATAGATTTATTTTACTTGATCTGTTTTTGTCTGAATCATACAATATGAAACAGGTTATTATGGAAAAAATAAAAAATAGTGGAAAATTATTGCCAAAAAGAGGAAATAACAGAAAATTGGCTACTTCGATTGCCAAAAGGGCTGTTATTGAAGAAAAAGGCAGGAAGCGAAACCAAAAGAATAATTTCGATACTGCAAAAGGCCATTATTCGGATCCTACATGGATATATTTAAATACTCTGGGACGTGTTCCTTTGATGACCAGAGGTCAGGAAGTCCAGTATGCTATTCTTATGAGGTTCGCGCAGTATAAAATTATGGATTTGGCATTTCGGGATCAGGAGATTCTTCAAACAATTTTTCAAATTGAACATCAACTGGTGTCTGGTAAAATAGAATGTTCAGATGTTCTTCGTATTGATGAAGAGCAGATAAAAGATGCTGTTGCGATAGAAAAATTAAAAAAGAAATTTATAAAAGGGGTCAAAAAACTAAAAGAAGAGGTTTCGAAACTAAAATCTGATGATCTGGATGAGATACAGGAACAGAAAGATCAAATTGTAGATCTGTGTTATCAATTAAAATTGAACACAAGACGAATCAAGGATCTTTTAATGAAATTCAGGGAAAATCTTTTTAAAAAAAGATCATCTGAAGAACTTGAGAATTTTCTGTATTGGGAAGAGATGCGTAATCAGGCTAAGTCTGCAATTATTGAAGCAAATGTAAGATTGGTGGTGAGTATCGCAAAACGGTATACCTTTAGAGGACTTGAGATTAGTGACCTTATTCAGGAGGGTAATAAAGGGCTTATTACCGCTGTAGAAAATTTTGATTACAGAAAAGGTTACAAATTTAGTACATATGCAATATGGTGGGTACGACAGGCAATTATTCGAGCAATTCACGAAAAGTCAAAAACAATTCATATCCCTGCAAATACATTTGATCTTGTTAATAAGGTTGAAAGATTTTCAAGAGAATGGTGTTCCAAAAAAGGATCTCAACCCACATTGGATGAAATAGCAGACGGGTTAAACTGTTCGGTTGAAAAAATTGAAATGGCATTAGAAGCTACTGTTGACCCAATTTCACTGGATATGGAAATTAACAATGAAGATGGTAGTACAATAGGGGAATATATTGAAGATACCAATTCTGAAGATCCCTTTAGAATTATATCACTGGGTTCGCTTCGAAAACACATACAAATGGTTTTGGATTCGCTTGACCCAAAAGAAAAAAAGACTGTTATTATGAGGTTTGGCCTTGATGATGGGAGAATAAAAACTCTTGGTGAAATAGGACAAAAACTTAAGCTGACTAACGAACGAGTAAGGCAAATCGAGATAAAAGCACTCAGAAAATTAAAACAGACAAGTAGAGCACAGACCCTCCTTCCATGGAAAGAAGATATTGATTTCGTTGAAAACTAACGAATCTATCTGCTTCTGAAGTTAATTATAGTATATTGTCTTAATTATGATTATTTTATAGGCATGTTTATGTGCTGGTGTAAATAGTAAAATCTATTCCGCTGGGCGGGTGTTTTTATGTAATTTGCAGATAAGGACAGTAGCTTATATAGTTGCATAAAGATAAAATCAGCATAAAAATGAATCTGTTATCATGATGACAGATCCGATTGTTGTCTAAAATGAAATACTACAATGAATAAACGAGCAAAAAATGATGCTTATAAAAAGCTTTCCGATATAAGATTATTTCTGATAGATCTGGATGGGACTGTATACATTGAAGGCAAGCTGATTCCTGGTGTTCACGGTTTTATTAATAGTTTAAACAGGTTAGGGATTCACTTTTTATTTATTACTAACAATTCATCCAGAAATGCCAGTCAGTATGTTCATAAACTGAATAAACTTGGTATTTCTGTTACAGAAAAAAATATACTTACTTCAGGACAAGCTACAGGTGCATATATAAGCAAAAAAAAAAACAATGCCAGATTATTTGTTATTGGTACATCATCTTTAAAAAACGAATTAGAGACATACGGTTTAAGAATTGAAGAAGATCCTGATAAAGAAATAGACTATGTTGTAGTGGGCTTTGATACTGAACTTACTTACCAAAAATTGAAAGCTGCCTGTTATATCCTCAGTTGTGATTCAACCGGATTTGTTGCTACTAATCCTGATTTGGTATGTCCTGTCGATAAAAAAAGGTTTATTCCGGATTGTGGATCCATCTGCAACATTCTCGAAAATGCAACTGGAAGGCAACCCATATTTATTGGTAAACCTCATACAACCATGATTAATCTGGTACGTTCAAGATTTAATGTTACTGCAGACAAAATAGCTGTTATTGGCGACAGACTCTATACAGATATCGCTTTAGGGTATAATGCCGGGATTATGACTATTTGTGTTTTGTCGGGTGAAGCAACTCTTCAAGAAATAAGCAAATCGCCTTTTAAGCCGGATGTCGTGATTCCTAAAATCAGTGATTTGAATCCTCAAATTGAAAAAATGTCTAAAGAAACAACATACAACATCCGATAAGTAACATATACATTGAAAACAGGAGGATTTATGGACAGTGTGTCAGCAGTCTCGACTTCAATTGATGCAGTAAATCAGGTAATGCAAAATATGAATAAGGAAACACTTGATATGGCAAAAAAGCTGATACAGGTAAATGTAAATCTGGCTGTTGGTGAAGAAACCGGTAAAGGACAATTAATAGATATGATAGCGTAATTTCCGGTTCTTTTTATCATGTATTTGTATCTGCAATTAAAGTAAATCAACATATCATTTAATTTATATTGATTACCCGGACTTAAAAAATGTTGAAATATAAATAATATTGGATTTTTTTATAGCTTAAGTAGATTTCTTTGCATTTTCGTATACAGCTTTTCTTCAAAGTCGCTTCATTGAAAACCTGAAGGCATAAACGTTCGTTATTCTCCATGAAAATTAGTTTTGAATAATTATTCGATCATGGAATAATTATTGCAATAGTATGAAAACGGGTAAAAAAAATCAGGAGGATATTTATGAAAGCATCTGTTGATCCAAATACTTGTATAGGGTGTGAGCTTTGTCCAACAATTTGTCCTCAGGTATTTGAGATGGGTGATGATGGCCTTGCACACGTGAAAATAGATACTGTTCCTTCTGATTCAGAAGAATCGGCAAAAGAAGCTGCTGAAAGTTGTCCTGTTGAAGCAATAAAGATATCATAATAGTTTATCAATAAAAACCGACACACCTTGATATTATTAGAACAACCAGCCTTTTAAATCTTAATGAGTAAAACTCTTACAATATCAGTATTTATGTTTAGCCGTACAATTTCCTGACAGTATGTTTAATAGCTACCTTTTGTGGTATTAAAGTCAAGAGTTTCACAAGGGCAAAATATGCCATTTTGTAAATTGGTATATTCAGGGAGGTAATATGGAGAATGACAAGGAAAAAAGAGAACTCTTATTGGAATTTGTGGATCAGAAAATATTTAATCCGGTTTTAAATGCACGACCAGAACAATATTCCAGTGAAAGGGATCGAAGAATTTTGAAGCATGTTAAAGAGAGTGTATCTATTGGAAAAAAACGGTTTCATATTCGATCAAAAAATGCGATACAGGTAAGAGAAAATTATATCAGAGAGCTGTACTACGAAACCAATGGAGAAATTGGTAGAAAGTTGGAGGATTTGGAGCTTCCTCGTTTTATTCAATTACGCAGTCAGTTTGAAATTCTTTGTGAAAAACTAAATATCCCACATCCAGTTTTTTCAGAATTGTAATATCCTTCATGCAAAAAAAATCTTGCTTATCAGTTTTTTATGGTATTGTTCTTGCAATAAGCAAAATCAATTAGACATAAACGTTTTGGAGGATATCATGGAAACTCAAATGGATTCTTTTAGGATGTTTTTAGCCAAACAAGCTATAAAAATGGGGAATATTGCAGGTATATGGAAAATAGCTCTTCCCCCACTCGAAAAAGTTGCTTACAAAATTATGATCGAGAAGGGAGATCGCATAAAAAATGGCAGCTATTATCAGCGTGAAGACAAGTATTATATGGTATTTAATGTTTTGCGTGCTGCATTTAAAGCGTATGATAGCTCATCTCCAGCATTTCGTAACAGAATTACAAATATTTTCATTAAAGAGTTTCTTGGTCCCACTCAGCAGATTGTCAAACAGGAGTTTAAAGAAAAATATGGTGTGTATCCTCCAGGCTTTATAACCATATCACCAGAAGGCAGATGTAATCTTAAATGCAAAAATTGCTATGCGTCGAGTATCGGTTCTAACCTTGAAAAACTGGACAGTACAACATTTACCAGAATACTTCATGAAAAATATGAAAAATGGGGTAGCTGGTTTACAGTTATTTCAGGTGGTGAACCGTTTATGTGGCAGGATAATGGAATTGATCTTATTGATATTGCGGCTCAGCATCCGGAACAAATTTTTATGGTATATACAAATGGTACTTTGATAGATAAGGCTCGGGCACAAAGAATTGCATCAGTGGGAAATCTATTACCATCTGTTTCTGTAGAAGGGTTCAAAAGTGAGACTGATAAAAGGCGTGGTGAAGGGACTTACAGGAGGATTCTTGATGCGTTTGAAAATATGAGACAAGAGGGAGTACCGTTTGGTATTTCGATAACAGCTAATAATAATAATGTGGATGTCCTTTTTTCAGATGAATTTATTGATTTCTATTTTGATAAACAAGGTGCTGTTTTTGAGTGGATTTTTCAATACATGCCTATTGGCAGGGGGGCAGATGTCGCGGGACAACTTTCTCCAGAAAAACGCCGTGAAATCTGGTTTCGTGAACAGGAACTTATAAGACAAAAGAGATTAGTTGTAGCTGACTTCTGGAACAGCGGTTCTCTATCATCTGGTTGTATCGCCGGTGGGAGAGAGGATGGTTATCTATATATAGACTGGAAAGGGAACATTTATCCATGTGTTTTTGTGCCTTATTGGAAAGATAATGTTAACAAACTTTTATCAGAGCAGCGATCTCTTACTGATGCACTATTTTCTGATCTTTTCAGTGGTATAAGAGACTGGCAATTATCATACAGTTTCAGAAAACCACCTGAAACAAGGGGAAATGAGATAACACCATGTTTCATGCGCGATCATCATGAACAAGCACATAACCATTTTATTAAAACTGGCGCGTTGCCCGGAAATGAAAGTGCAGAAATCTGCCTTAATGATTGTAGTTATCTTAATGCCATGAAAGAATATGATTTGGAGTTATCCAGATTGCTCGATCCAATTTGGGAAGAAAAATATCGACAATAACAGAGGGGAATTTAACCCCTCTGATTCTACTTTTTACCTCCGATAGTAGCATTACTTTTTCTCAAATCCTCTATCATACCATCAGAGATACCTGGAATTTTAGATTTCAAATCATTCCAGTCTTGATATGGGCGATGGTCAATTATAAATTGTGCCCTTTTATCACCAACCATTGGCAATTTTTCCAATGAATCAAAATCTGCACTATTGAGATCAACCGGTCCGGTTGTTCTGTCTTTTGAGTGATACATAAAACCCTCCCTGGTCAAGTTAAAAGGGGACTGTTTACCGATTACAGTCCTTGTTTAAAATGATCACAATGTCTTCTTTTTCCATAAAAATTACGCCTATAGTTTCTATCGAATTGTGTATATTTAAAAAAAATAAGATCTTTACCAAAGCAATAATATCATCACTCGACAATTTTCTGGGTAAAGGTTTTGATTAAGTTTGATAATATGATGAAATGTGTACTTTCGATGTCTGATGGTGAATGCTTTGATCAGGGCTGGAAGTTATTATTTTTAGGAATTATTGTTTTTTGATTTCAAATGGTATAAAGAATGTACAATTACCTCTTTGTATCAACATAAGTACCGGCTTACTTCCAAGTTCTTTTGCGAATTTAGAAAATTCTTTAAGACAGGTTATTGATCTTGTTTTTTTATTCTGAATTTTAACTGAAATTATGATATCTCCTGGAAGAATTGCAGCTCTTTCATCTGTAATCGAGGCATCAATTGCAGTTACAATCACACCTTTTGTGCCGGAAAAAACATTGTATCTTTTTCTGATTTCAGTGTTTAGATCAGAGACACTGATTCCAGTGATATTATCTGCATCAGAGAACGCTGGCGATTGTTTAAATTTTTGATCTGGTAAAAGATTATTGTTGCGTTCAAGTACTTTTAAGATTGCTTGGCAGGTTTTTCCCTCTCTGAGAAAGGTAACAGGTATTGATGAATCTGGTCGGAACAGGGCTACTCTATTTCTGAGGTCATTTCCTGTTACAATTTGTTGTCCATTGATTTCAACTATTACATCACCTCTTTTAATGCCAGCGTTGTCTGCGGGTTCATTTTCAAATACATCACAAACCAGTACACCATCAGTTGTTTTTAGATCCAGAGCTTTTCTGGCAACAGGTGTAAGATCCTGAATTGAAATACCTATCCAGCCTCGGCAAACCCTGCCTTCGTAAATGAGGTCTTCCATGACTCTTTTGGCCATATTTATTGGAATGGCAAATCCAATTCCCATAAAGCCACCGGTTTGTGAATAAATCATGGTATTGATTCCGACTACTTCACCATAGATATTGACCAGGGCACCGCCACTATTTCCTGGATTTATTGCTGCATCAGTTTGAATAAAATTCTGATACATTGCAATATCAGCGACCTGTCTTTCAAGAGCACTGACAATTCCCTGAGTTACTGAGGAAAGGAAGTTGAAAGGGTTGCCAATTGCAGCAACCCAGTCTCCTCGTTTCAGGCTGTCTGAATTGCCCAGATATGCTGCCGGAAGATTGGAAAAATCACCATCCATTTTTATTACAGCTACATCACTGAGTGAATCTGTACCAACAAGAGATGCGCCATATATATTACCATTCCATAACTGGACTGTTATTTCCGTTGCACCCTCGATAACGTGGTTGTTTGTCAATATATATCCATCACTGGATACAATAACACCCGAACCAAGTACTTCACTGCGTTTTTCATTTTTGTTCTGATCCGATTTCGGGTTATTGTCTGAATAAGGATTGAAATCAAAAGGAGAATCATTGTTATCATAAAGCTGGTAAGGATTTTGTGTTGTCGTGTCAACTTTTACCGGAACGACAGCTACGGCAGAAGGAGTGACTGCGTTTGCTACTTCAACAAAGATATTTTTAAAACCTTCAATGATATCAAGATTATTCTTTACAGGTCGTTGCGCTGCACCAAAGGTCAATGATTTACGCTGCTGAAGTGATTCGACATGTTTGCAAAAAGGAATGTTAATCAGTGTAAGTATAATGATATACGATAATGCTAATGGAAAAAAGTTAAATTGAATGCGCACCTGTTTCTCCTTTTAGAATTTGTATGCTTACAGAAGTGTCCGGTAGTGAAAAAGTTATCATGATTTGACGTTATTGCAGTATAATAGGGATATCCTTATAGCTGACAGATTTTATGGTTCAAAGACTAATCTTGTCAAATCGAAACATGTTCATAAAAGTAAAGATTACCGGATCACGGCTGACAAGTCTTAATATATTGAAATTTCAAATTGTGTGCCATCCCAAAAGAAACTGGCACTGGAATTGCGTTTAACGGATGAAAAAAGGAGGGGGAATCATGTTGTCGGTATTTGGCTATTTTAATCAGATAGAAGATGCTGATATGGTTGTAAAAAAATTACAGGAAATAGATTTTAGCATAAACCAGATGAATTCCATTGTTCAGGTATCATCTGCTAAAAATTACATGAATATTATCAGGCACGAAATTACAGTTAGAAAAACAGATCTGTACGGAGTTAAAAAAAACACAGGATTGGAAATGCTTTTGGCAGGTGAACAAACGATATCCTTGTCAGATACAGGAACTGTTTTTACACCTGGTTCAGTTGCAACAACCTTGGCCCGTACAGCTGCTCTTGAATCTGAAGACGGCTTAAAAAAGGCCCTCATCAATTTCGGGATCGTACCCCGAATCGCACAAAAATATAGAGATGCAATTTACCGGGGTGGTCTTTTGTTCTGGTTAAGACTTGATGATAAAAAGGTCCGGCAGGTTATAGAAATTATGAAAGATTTCAATGCCCAGGGTATTTTGACAATTCCACACTGACTTAGGTCCTTAAGTCAGCTTGTGCTGATGATTATTTCGGGATTAATAAAACTGGATAGCTGATCAAGAACTTTTACCAAGAAATCAAGCGATTTCATCTTAGGGTTTAATGATCACCAAAAGATGCTTTGATAAAGGCTTCATACAAAGAACAGGAGGCTGTTGATTTACCTTGAAATAATTGAAAAAAAAACAAAAATATTCCTGTAACGATTGATTCTAATCAGGATAATCATTAATTTTAGCACAGTGAGGTTATTCTTGTATTATGAGTTGGCGAATTTCGTATGGAAAAACGCAAGATAATAGGCAGATCATGGTAACTGTTTGAAAATCACAGTCAAAAGGCATTCGTAAATCGTATTCTCATCGCAGATAAGTTTCGGCAAGGAAAATATGCTGAGAGACACAAGTAGTAAATTAATCGTCCGATCAGGTCGTATTAAATATATTTACCGTTTTAGAAGGATTTTTTATGGCATCTAATATTGAAGAAGTAACTATTAACTATGAAGAAGATGGTGTACTGGTTGTTAAAGAACTTGATAAGGAGATTTTATCAAAGGGATCATGGTCTACAATCCTTTTTAAGTATCAGCAATGGGAAAGAGCTAAAAATGACTATGGACCCGAACGTTTTTCGATCAGAAGATACAGAAAACTGGATAATGAATACAGACAACAGGCAAAATTCAATATTTCCAGTAAGGATCAGGCATTAAAGATTATTGAAACATTAAGTAAGTGGGTTAAAGGTTAATCAGTCTTGTTTGGAGATTCATTTTGGAATTTTTAAAGAGACTGGTCATTTCAGCGTTGAGCCTTGGATTGGCTGCATCAATAATACCTGGAATCGTTGTTGATAATTGGTTTAACTTGTTCATCGCAGCATTTCTGCTTGGGCTGGTAAATGCATTCATACGTCCACTTATTGTAATTCTCACTTTGCCAGTTACCTTAATTACACTTGGCTTGTTTTTACTGGTTATTAATGCTGCCATGCTGTCACTGGTAGCCTGGATTCTTCCAGGGTTTCATGTCGGAAGTTTTGGTTCTGCATTTATGGGTTGGCTTCTGATTACAATTGTAAGCTGGTTGGCTTCAAAAACCATAGGGGTGGGTTAATGTGCTGGGTAATGGTGGATGTTGAAGCTGATGGGCCGGTACCAGCAGATTTTTCAATGATTGCTCTTGGTGCTGTTATTATTGAGCCTTCACTTTCAAAGAAGTTTTATGCACGTTTAAAACCGGTTTCATGTAAATGGAATCCAGATGCACTTAAGGTATGTGGTTTTACCAGGGAAGAAACACTTGGGTTTGATGATCCTGGTGATGTAATGAAGAGGTTTGAGAGGTGGCTTCATGAAAAGGGGGGTGAAAATCTGTTTTTTCTATCAGATAACAATGGTTTTGATTGGCAATTCGTGAACTGGTACTTTTACCATTTCACAGGCAGAAATCCATTTGGATTCAGTTCATCAAATCTGCTTTCCCTTTATTTGGGATTGGAACATAATATGTATTGTAATTTCAATCACCTTAGAAAAAGACCTCATGACCACAATCCGCTTCATGATGCACTGGCTGATGCTGAAGTCCTTCTGGAATTAAGAGAACGTTTCTGCTTGAAAATGAATTTCTGAATCTCTTCTTTCGGTGTATATAGACCTTGTCCGATTAAGTACGATTGTGTTTTTATTCGGGTAAAATTATATACGTTTAAAATATACACCCAAATCTTGTTTATTACATTTTAGAACGAATTAAGATATACTGAAATTGGAAACGAATCAAAATTTTTCCAACAGATTTTTAAATAGAAGAAGTTCTGGATTAGGTTGAAATTGCTAATAAAATAGTTTGAACAGAACAGCAGCTTGAGTCTGGTGGCTTCTGGTCTGGAAACAAGGTTGTTTTAAACAGAGAATACTTTAAAATTCAATTGTTATTCAGGAATAATGCTGGTTTTGAACATTCTATTTAATCTCTCCTGTTAAAAGGTGGGTGACAACAGTATTGAAAAATCGTATTTTCAAACTCTTTATAATGATTTTATAAATGGAAGGAATGATAATGTCCGAAAAGAAGAAAGGTCCCTTTTCATCGAAAATTGATCAAATTATCAGGAAATATCCAACGCCGTTTCATATTTATGATGAGCGTGGAATAAGGGAAAACGCACGTAATCTTATAGATGCTTTTTCCTGGGTTGATGGTTTTAAAGAGTATTTTGCAGTTAAAGCTGCTCCAAATCCGTATTTAATGAAAATACTGAAACAGGAGGGTTTTGGAGCTGACTGCAGCTCTCTTCCTGAGCTTCTTCTGGCCGACAAATGCGGTATATCCGGTGAAAATATTATGTTTACATCAAATGATACACCTGCCGAGGAATTTAAAAAAGCTTTTGAGCTGGGAGCGATAATCAATCTTGATGATATAAGTCATATTCCGTATCTGGAAAACCATATCGGAACAATACCAGATCTGATTTGTGTAAGATATAATCCTGGTCCATTAAGATCCGGAAATGCTATAATTGGTGAACCCCAGGAAGCAAAATATGGGTTTACCAGAGATCAGTTGTTTGAGGGTTACAAAATTTTAAAAGAAAAAGGGGTAAAAAGATTTGGGTTACATACAATGGTTGCTTCAAATGAGCTGAACCCCGACTATTTTGTCCAGACAGCTTCAATGCTTTTTGAACTCGTTGTTCAATTATCAAAAGAACTTGACATCTCGTTTGAGTTTGTAAATTTGGGAGGCGGTTTTGGCATCCCGTATCATCCAGACCAGAAGAAACTGGATATTAATGAAATTTCAAATGGGATAAAAGCAGAGTATGAGAAATATTTAGTGAATTCAGGTTTAAGGCTGCCCAGGATTTATATGGAGAGCGGAAGAATGATAACAGGACCGTTTGGGTACCTGGTGAGCCGTGTATTGCATGTCAAAAACACATACAAAACGTATATTGGGCTTGATGCAAATATGGCAAATCTCATGCGGCCAGCTCTTTATGGTGCATATCATCACATTTCAGTTTCTGGAAAAGAGAACATGTCGTATGATCATAAGTATGATGTAACCGGATCGTTATGTGAAAACAATGACAAATTTGCAATTGATCGAATGCTTCCTGAAATTGAGCCTGGGGATATTATTGTGATACATGATACCGGAGCACATGGACATGCAATGGGGTTTAACTATAATGGGAAATTACGGTCTGCTGAACTGCTGTTCAGGGAGGATGGCAGTATTGTACAAATAAGGAGAAGTGAAACTGTTGATGATTATTTTGCCACTTTGGATTTTGATCAACTTGAAAATTTTAAATAAGGAGTTCATTGGTGAACAGAAATGAATTACCACTTAGATATGGATGTAATCCACATCAGGGAGATGCGCGTATTTATTCAGTTTCGGGACAATTACCTTTAATGGTTCTCAATGGCAGTCCGGGTTACATAAATTTATTGGACGCGATAAATTCATGGCAACTGGTTAATGAGCTAAGGAATGCTCTTGGACTTCCTGCGGCTGCTTCATTCAAACATGTAAGTCCTGCAGGCGCGGCAGTTGCGGTTCCAATGACAAAAGAGATCAAGAAGACATGCTTTGTTGATGATATTGAACTTTCACCATTGGCGATTGCTTATGCGCGGGCTCGGGGCGCAGACAGGGTTTCTTCATTTGGAGATTGGGCTGCATGTAGTGATATTGTTGATTGTGCTACAGCCAGATTGATTAAGCGTGAAGTTTCTGATGGTATCATAGCACCAGGATATGAGCCGGATGCTTTAGAAATTCTGAAAGAGAAGAAAAACGGCAACTATGTTGTTCTTCAGATGGACTCATCGTTTAATCCTCCAAAAACGGAAAAAAGGGAGATTTTTGGTATCTGTTTTGAACAGGCAAGAAATGATGTGGAGATTACTGAAGAGACACTTGAAAACAGAGTCACTTCAGGAAAAAATATACCCGATGAAGCAGTGAGGGATCTGATACTCGCTCAAATAACTCTTAAATACACACAATCCAATTCAGTTTGTTTCGCTACTGGTGGGCAGGTTGTAGGCGTCGGTGCCGGGCAACAGTCACGTGTTCATTGTACTCGGCTTGCAGCATCGAAAGCTGACCGCTGGTTTCTGCGTCAGCATCCGGTAGTCCATAATCTTGATTTTAAAGACGTAATTAAAAGGGCAGAACGGGACAATGCTATTGATCAGTTTCTTGAAGAATCATTAACGCCTGCAGAGCAGTATGTATGGCAGAATAATTTCAAAAAAGAACCTCAGCGATTATCTTCAGAAGAAAAAAGAGAGTGGCTTAATCTGATAGATGGGGTCTCAATGGCTTCAGATGCATTTTTTCCGTTCAGGGATAATATCGACAGGGCACGTCAGAGTGGTGTTAAATATATAGTTCAGCCTGGTGGTTCGGTTCGTGATGACCTTGTGATTGAAGCATGTAATGAGTATGGTATTGTGATGGCTTTCAGTGGTTTGAGACTGTTTCATCATTGATTCTGTTCCTTTCCCATATTTATCCGGATTTCTGAAACAACCATTAGTCGAAGTTTCGGTTTAAAACGGAGAGGGCAGCTTGTATATTTTTATAAGTTTGTGATATTCAAGGAGGAGAACAATGGCTGGAAAAAAGCCAATGAATGCGATCACACCTACCAGAAATGAAGATTACCCGCAATGGTATCAGCAGGTGATAAAAGCTGCTGATCTGGCTGAAAATTCACCTGTCAGGGGGTGTATGGTTATTAAACCATGGGGTTACAGCTTATGGGAAAACATTCAGAAAACTCTGGATGGTATGTTCAAGGCAACCGGGCATAAAAATGCATATTTTCCTCTTTTTATACCAAAAAGTTTCCTTGAAAAAGAAGCTCAGCATGTTGAGGGTTTTGCAAAAGAGTGTGCCGTTGTTACTCATCATCGTCTTGAAGCTGGCCCTGAAGGTAAGCTGATTCCTGCCGGGGAGCTGGAAGAGCCTTTAATCGTAAGACCGACTTCAGAAACTATTATCGGGGCAATGTTTGCCAAATGGGTTCAGTCATACAGAGATCTTCCTTTACTGATTAATCAATGGGCCAATGTTGTGCGCTGGGAAATGAGAACCAGACTGTTTCTCAGAACTGCAGAGTTTTTATGGCAGGAAGGGCATACTGTTCATGCTACAGAACAGGAAGCCTGGGATGAGACAAGAAAAATGCTCAATGTTTATGCTGATTTTGCGCAGGAATATCTGGCAATACCGGTTATAAAAGGTGAAAAAACTGAAAGCGAACGTTTTCCGGGTGCGGTGTCAACCTTATGTATAGAAGCGATGATGCAGGACAGGAAAGCGCTTCAGGCGGGAACATCCCATTTTCTGGGTCAAAACTTCTCAAAAGCTTCTGATATTAAATTTCTGGACAGCTCAGGTAAAGAAGAGTATGCCTGGACTACTTCGTGGGGAGTCTCCACTCGTCTTGTAGGCGGGCTTATAATGGCTCATGGTGATGATGACGGCTTGGTACTGCCACCCAGACTGGCTCCTTCGCATATTGTAATTCTGCCATTAATACATGGTGATAGTGATGGTGAAGTGTTTCAGTACTGTAATTCATTGGCTGAAGAACTAAGGAGTATAAATTATAATAACGGTAAGCTGGTTGTTGAAGTTGATACACGTGAGGGGCGGGGTGGAGAGAAGGTCTGGTCCTGGATAAAAAAAGGAATTCCTTTATATCTGGAAATCGGTCCACGTGATATAGACAGTGATTCGGTTTTTGTCGGACGGCGTGATAAATCCCGTAAAGAAAGATATTCACAAAGCAGATCCGGGTTTGTCGGGACTGTATGTGATGTCCTTGAAGAGATTCAGAAAGGGTTGTTTCAGAAGGCTCTTGCGTTCAGAAACAATAACACTCATTATATCGATTCTAAAGAAAAATTTTATGAGTTCTTTACTCCAGAGAACAAGAATAAGCCAGAAATCCATGGCGGGTATGCATTAAGCCACTGGAATGGTTCTGAGGAAGTGGAGAAACAGGTTAAAGATGATCTTAATGTTACAATAAGATGTATACCTCTTGATGGTCCTCAGGAAGAGGGTAGATGTGTGATTACTGGAGAACCATCACAAAAAAGAGTCATATGGGCTAAAGCGTATTGAGATCTGAACAGTAATGATTCTTACACAAGTTTTTGCATTTTATTTATTTAAACGTTTTTGAACTAAATTTATCAAAACAATGAAAACTGTTTTAATTGAGGTTCAAAAATTTAGAAAATTGATTTTTTTAAGTATATGGAAGTATTTATTAAGGTGATTATTACATTTCAGAATTTGTTATCAAACAGGTTCAGACAACTGCTCAGGAAAACCGGTGCATGAAATTCAAGTTGATTTCTTTTGTAACTATTTTTTTGATCATTTTATCAACAGCAGAATCCCTTGAGAGCAAGGGGAACAAAGCCGGTGCAGTGATTCTTACAAGTACTGGTGGGATTGCAATTGGAACAGGAATATTTTTTCTGATAAGAAATAGTATTCGCAATCGCAATCATGGAGACAGTATTATATCTGCAGTTGAATCCTTTTGGGACAGTTCAGAAAAAGCTTTTGTGGATGAAGATTATATCAGTTGTATACATTACCTGAATAAAGTTCAATCAATGCGCAGCGATTATAAAAAATATGCTTCAAAACGTGAAAGAAAGAGATGGTTTGACATAGATACTGTTGATTCGTTTATATCACGATGCAGACTTCTTGAGGAATTAGGAAGTTCTGTTGCACTTGTTAAAAATTACAGTCAGACGTTCCCTGAGGATGAATATGAATTGAGTCAATTTGATCGCAATGAACTTGTAGAGAAACTGCAGTTGTATAATGAATTCATAGACAGTATAGAAAATGTCAATCAATCGCAAAAAGAAACAGTCAGGTATGGGTTCAGGGTTCCTCTCCAAAGGATGGCAAAACTGGATTCTCTTATAAAAAGTACTTATGATCAGGCCAAACAGGATTTTTCGCTGAAATGTAAATTTAATTACAATCGGGCGTATGAATCGGGTGACACAAATGAATTGAGAAAATTTGTCAATAACTGTGATTATTATCAGGTAGATAAAAAGTGGTGTATTCAGGCACGGTCTATTCTGGAGTCTGTGGACTCTCACAGGTCTCAAACCGTGGCTACGGGATTTAAAGCACTGGCACCATTAGACTCAATGAGATTGCAATATGATATTGCGATGAAGTCGGGAAGAATTGATCTGCTTGAAAAATATATTTCCAGGTATTCAAAGGGGCCATTCAGGCGAAAATTGTCAAAAATTGACAAAGCTCAAAATATGCTGAATTCGCTTGAAGGGAATCTCAAAGCACAGACACAATGGAACAAAAGCCATCCGCTTTTTGCAAATTGTGATACAAGTAAATTCAGTATCGTGGTAAAAGGATTGAACGGAGAAATAGAGACCGTATTTGTAAATGAGTTCAATTCTTTGACAGGCGAGTTCAAGAAAGTAAAAGGGGTCAGGTTTCCGGCCGGAGTTGTAATTGATTATTCATATTCACCTGCCATTCTTCTTTTAAAAGGTTTTATTGATTGTAAGTCAGACGTTGTGCGGACCGAAAATGATGGATTGTATTGTTATACTTTTTCTGGTGTTAATAAAACAATGGAACTTCTGAATCGTCTTAAACAAAATGTTGTAAAGCTTTTGTCCCAAAGCAGCCGGATTGGGGTACGGGAGACTGAGTCAATAAGATCAGCAGCTTATATTGTACGTTTGAGAAAGAATAACAGCGAGTACATTACTTTTTATGGTAAAGAGAATACAACAGCAAAAAAAGACGTTGACTTTTACGATTTTTATGATATCAAATTAGACGGCCTGAAAGATATCAGGCTGCAAAATGATTTCTCTCCGATAATAAAATTATCTGTAGATGATAAATCGGATACATGCTTTACTTGTAAGTTTTTTGAATTAAAACAGTAAGTACCATCCTTTTGAATGCTAAAGAATATAATGGTGAATCAAATTTGTTGTGATTAAAGTTCATTAAACCGGAATTGATCATTCAGATTTTTTAATTCTTTTGCCAGATCCATGACCTTTGATTTCAAATCTTCATCCGGATTTTCTTTATACTGTCCATACAGTTTCAGGAATTCATCAAGTTTATTCTGGTAATTAATTTTTTTATCCAGATCTTCGATCTCTTTTTCGAGGTGGTAAAAGCTCCCGTCCGAAATTTTTTCGAGGAAATCGAAGTAAGATGTTGCTGTGTGTCGAATTATTGTGAGGATCATGGAGATGTTATCGGCAAGGCTCATGAATACATTTACAAGTGAATTTGAGCAACCCTGCAGGTGCATCAAAGCACTGGCAGCCATTTCATAATAAAGAGCAATTCTCCCCTGATCGTCAGTATCCGCCAGTACGATATGGTGATAGGAGCCAGGATGTTCATACCCGGAGAACAGGCTTGTATGAATCAATCCAAAATCTGCATTATCTCTGTAAACAACATACTCATTTCTGAGTCCTGGATGATTTTCCAGCCATTTTCTGATTTCAAGGTCAAAAGCAGAGATATACGGTTTTTGTTTTACAAAAGATTCTGATGCAACAAGTGAGTTCAAAAGTCCGGCAATATATACATTTAATTCCTGATCAAACTCATTTTGCCCGGTTTCTACATGAAGAGAAATTCGGGTTTTTAAAATCTGTTCGAGGAAAAAGAAACTGGTGTTCTGGTTTTCTTTCTGTTCCAAACAAAAAAACGGCCTTATTATTTTGTTCGAGAACATGGCACTCTCCTTATTTGAAAACCAAAATGCTCTCTCTATATATTATATCGGTTTTTCCATGAAATTTATTAAATTCAGACCTGAATATTTTATGTTTCTGGTGATTTTGTTCAAATTGGTGATTAATCAAAGAGGTTACATTAACCAAATCAGACTGGCGGCCATGATTGCCATTCCGATAATTAAACCATAAATGGAGAGGTGATGCTCACCGTATTTCTGGGCAGAAGGCAGAAGTTCGTCAAGTGAAATAAATACCATAATTCCTGCAACAATGGCAAAAATAATTCCAAACATGATTTCACTGAAAAAAGTGAAAACGATTGCGAAACCCAGAAGTGCTCCAAGAGGTTCTGCAATGCCCGAGATAAAAGAGTAGATAAAAGCTTTTTTACGACTTTTTGTAGCATAATAAACAGGAATTGAAACTGCTATTCCTTCAGGAATATTATGAATTGCAATGGCGGCAGCTATAGATATTCCCAGTGCCGGATCCGAGAGCGCAGCAGTAAAAGTCGCAAGCCCTTCAGGAAAATTGTGTATTGCAATTGCAATTGCTGTAAAAACGCCAGTTCGTAGTAATCTGGAGTCACTGTTTTGAATATCTGGTGGGATTTTATTCAGTTCCTCAACATTGTGCATTTCGTGAGGGTTTTCAAAACCAGGAACCAGTTTATCTATCAGGGCAATAAGTAAAATTCCTCCAAAAAAAGCGCAGACAGTCAGGATGGTTCCGTTTTTTTGGCCCATTTCGAGTACAAGTGATTCTTGTGCTTTGGTAAAAATTTCAACAAACGAGACATAGATCATTACTCCGGCAGAAAAGCCCAGAGTGAATGAAAGAAAACGGGTATTTGTATGTTTTGTAAAAAATGCAATTACACTCCCGATTCCGGTCGAAAGCCCTGCCAGAAGCGTAAGACCGAATGCAAGCAAGATATTGCCAGTCGATAAGTTCAGAATATCCATCGTTTAACCGTTGATAAAGATGTGTTAATGCATATTTTGTTTCATATTTCCCGGACAGTTGTAACTTTTTGATTATATCCAGGTGTGAAATAAAAATAAAGATAATTTAATTAATTTAAAAAGTAAATATTCCGCAGGCCAGCTTTTTTGTGTTGGAACAAATCTTGCATATAGAAGAGCTGAAAACATACTGCTAAAAAAGAAATCTCTGCTGGGATGAAAATTATTACTGGTCTCCAAACGGTAACTGACAAAATATAGAAGAGGTTGATATGGCACGAAGCAAAGAGGATATCTATATGGATCTGATAGACCGACTGGTCCGTGATTCACGAGTAAATACCAGGAAAATGAAAATTGAAATAAAAGATGGTACCGTAGTACTAAAAGGCAGTGTTCAGTCGATTTCTGCTCGTGATGCAGCTGAAGCAGATGTCTGGCTGGTTAAAGATGTTAACTCGGTTGAAAATAATCTTGTAATTGAATT
>JAAYEB010000229.1 GCA_012728995.1 Fibrobacter sp.
AGGCGATTGAGGAATTGAGTGTTTAAGAAACGATCCCGACCCCGACTCCGAGTTCCGACCCCGAGGGGACTTGAAGTAGACAATCAAAAGGGGTAAGCAGTGTATTTGTTCCGGTATCGGAATTCGGAATTGGTAATTGTTCGGGGAATATGTTTGATAACTAAAATATGGAGTATAGATGGAAAAACATGAAATTCTCGGTTTGCTGAATAAACTCGTGGAGGAATCCGGTACTGCGGTACTGGCTACAGTTGATCAGAACAGATTACCACACATACGATGGATTACACCGGGATGTATCGAAGAAAGAACAGGTGCAATTTTTATTGTAAGTTCCGAAAAATTCTCTAAAGTTCAGCATATCCGCTCAAACCCTTCTGTTGAACTCATGTTTCAAAACCCGGCTCTCGAAACGATTCTTAATATAAACGGACGTGCCAACATTCTCAAAAATCCTTCAATACTTTCCGAAACTCTTGAGTGTGTTGGTAAACACCTCGACACGTTCTGGCGTATAAGCGAACCTGATGATGAAACAGTGGTTCTTGAAACAATTATTGAGAAAGCAACAGTCTATCATCCGTTACATGGAAATCATGAAACAGTGCATTTTTCATAAAGGACTTTAATGTGGAAAAAAGAAACACTCAGATATACAGCAAAGATTACCTTCTCGAGATGCTGGAACTAATGCTTTTGATAAGACGATTTGAAGAAAAAGCATCTCAGATGTATGGATTCAGGAAAATTGGTGGATTTTGTCACCTTTATATAGGACAGGAAGCATCAGGAGTTGGATCAATCAAGGCAATAGACCTGAAAAAGGACTATGTTTTAACAGCATATCGGGATCACGGTATCGCGCTTGCCTGCGGAATGAGTCCTGATACTTTAATGGCTGAACTCTTTGGCAAAGTTACAGGATGTAGCGGGGGTAAAGGCGGATCAATGCATTTTTTTGATGTAAGCAAGCATTTTTTTGGCGGCAATGGAATTGTGGGTGCACATATCCCTATAGCAACAGGTGTTGGTCTCAAAGTAAGAAACATGAATGAAAATGGGGTTGTACTCTGTTTTTTTGGTGACGGTGCCATTCATCAGGGCTCTTTTCACGAAAGCCTGAATATGGCCAGAATCTGGAATCTGCCTGTTCTGTATATCTGCGAGAACAATTATTATGGAATGGGAACCGACTTCAGAAGAGTCAGTGCAGTTGAAGATTTCACAGTGATGGGAGCATCATATGGAATTGCAGGCAAACAGGTTAATGGTATGGATGTCATTGAAGTGTATGAGGTTGTCAAAGGAGAAGTTGAGAGAATAAGAAAAGATCGTACTCCCGGATTTCTGGAGATCAAGACTTACAGGTACAAAGGGCATTCAATGAGTGATCCCGCCAGATACAGGACAAAAGAGGAACTGGAAGGATATCGTCAACAGGACCCGTTATTATTATTGAAAGTACGAATGGTTCGTGATGGGCATATTACAGAAGAAGAGTTTCTGGAAATGGATGCCGAAATTAAAAAAAAGTGTGAAATGGCAGTCGAATTTGCAGAAAAAAGCAAAGAACCGCCACTGCAAAACCTGTATAAGGATGTATATGCATAAAATAACAGATGACAGGAGTCAATCATGACAATTGTCAATATGCGTGAAGCTCTCAGGCAGGCACTTGATGAAGAGATGTCAAGAGATAACAACATGATAATTATAGGTGAAGAGGTTGCACAATACCAGGGCGCCTATAAAATAACCCAGGGATTACTCGACAAATATGGTTCCCGAAGGGTGATAGATACGCCAATCTCCGAAGAAGGCTTTACAGGCGTTGGGGTTGGGGCAGCTATGGCAGGTTTGCGGACTGTAGTGGAGTGGATGACCATTAATTTTTCCTTGCAGGCAATGGATCAGGTATACAATAATGCTGCAAAACTCAGATACATGTCGGGTGGTCAAATTAAAATACCTGCGGTTTTCAGGGGGCCGAATGGACCTGCCGAATATCTGGGTTCTCAACATTCCCAGGCTCTTCAATCGATCTATGCACATTGCCCGGGTTTAAAAGTAATGGCTCCGTCAACGCCGGCTGATGCCAAAGGGATGCTGAAAACTGCCATAAGAGATGACAACCCGGTTATATTTCTGGAATCGGAACTCTTATATGGTGTCAAGGGAGAGATCCCCGATGAAGAATATCTTGTTCCTTTTAAATCTGCAGACATAAAAAGGGCCGGCAGTGATGTTACTCTTGTGAGTTTTTCCAAGCCGGTTTATTTACTGATGGAGGCAGCCAAAATTCTTCAGAAAGAAAACATTGAACCGGAAATTATCGATCTTAGAAGTCTCAAGCCGCTTGATGAAGAAACGATTTACAATTCTGTAAGGAAAACCAACCGGTGTGTTGTTGTTGATGAGGCGTGGCCATTTGCAAGCATTGGATCTCATGTCGCCTGGCTTGTTTCGCGAAACTGTTTTGATTATCTTGACGCTCCGGTGGAACTGGTGTGCTCAGAAGACGTACCGATGCCGTACAATCATTCGCTTGAACTGGCTGCACAGCCTTCAGTGAAAAAAATAATTGATAGTGTAAAAAAAGTTACATATAACGCCTGAAGGAGAATATATGGCGGAGAAAATTCTCATGACTGCTTTATCTCCAACAATGGAAACCGGTACAATAGTTAAATGGCTGAAAAAAGAGGGAGATTCTGTTCAGTCGGGTGATCTCTTGTGTGAAGTAGAAACAGATAAAGCCACAATGGACTACGAATCAACCAATGATGGTACATTGCTGAAAATAATTGCTGATGAAGGATCTGAGGTTAAAGTAGGGGAAATTATTGCAATAACCGGAAACAGGGATGAAGACATTTCGGAACTGATTAAACCGCAGGAGGAAACGGTTTATAATCCACCGCAGGAAGCTGCTCCGGAACAGGAAGTCGTTGAGAAAAAAACTAAAAAAACAGCTCCCTCCTCACGAATCAAGGCTTCACCTTTGGCCAGGGAAATAGCACGTCAGGAAAATATCGATTTATCCCTGATAAAGGGAAGCGGACCTGAAGGAAGAATTGTCAAGAGCGATATTGAAAAATTTACACAAAAAAAGAGAGAAGGCATCGGAAAACCGGAGCCACAGAAGAAAACCAAAACTTTTGTGAATCAAAAACAACAGGTTATTGCGCAAAGGCTTTCGGGTTCCATGTTCTCTGCACCCCATTTTTATCTTACGGTGTCGGTCAATATGAAAACGGTTGTTGATGCACGTAAAAGACTGATAAAAAAGTTAAATTCGAAAATTTCTTTCAACGCGTTTTTAATAAAATTCGTTGCTGAAACCATTAAACATTATCCGAATTTCAACTCTACCTGGGAAGACAATTCAATAATAAGGCATGGTTCTATTGATATCGGACTGGCAACAGCGCAGGAAGACGGACTTATAACACCTGTAGTAAGAGACTGTGAATCAAAAGGAATTATAGCAATCAATGAGGAATTGCAGGATCTTATACCACGCGCAAGGGAAAGCAAATTATCACCGGAGGAGTACTCGGATGCTACTTTTACCATAAGTAATCTGGGTTCTTTTGGTGTAAGACAATTCACTGCCATTATAAATCCTCCCGGTTCAGCCATTTTGGCTGTTGGTGAAATTTTGAAGGAAAAGTTCATTGATGAACAGAACAGTATTGATGAGCGCCAGACATGTTTGATGACTCTTTCGTGTGATCACAGGGTTATTTATGGTGCTGAAGCGGCTGATTTTGCAAACCACCTCAGAAACCTGATCGAAAATCCGGTAACTGCTTTATATGCCTGAGGAAAAGAAATATCCAGAGGTATGTAAAATTGTAAACTGATATAAAATGCCTGCTTCTGAGAAAGTGTATTTGAGTGAACAACTATTGTTATTAGTTTTCATTAAATGTTTTTGAGAAAAGGCAGATCTATTTCTTTGAACAAATAACCGTGGTTGGAGTGAGCGATGCCAGTGTTATAGACATGGGTTTATGTTCCTGTTCCAGAATAGTATTTTAATTGGTCAAAAAATTCTGTCGTTCATTATAAATTACAAAAGGAATGAACATGAGTGAGATCCTTGATTTTGATGTTGCTGTGATTGGTTCAGGGCCAGGTGGATATGTTGCTGCAATTCGTGCTGCACAATTAAAATTGAAAACTGTTGTTATTGAAAAAGGTGAAATTGGCGGAGTATGTCTTAATATCGGATGTATCCCTTCAAAAGCCCTGATTTATCAGGCAGAATTGTTCCGCTCGCAACCAGAACTTCAGAAACTTGGGATAAAGCTGGATCTGACAGAATTTAATTACGAAAAAGTATATCTGGAATCCAGAAAAGCTGCAAATACCCTTTCCAAAGGTGTTTCTTTTCTTTTAAAAAAGAATGGTGTTACAGTTATAAAGGGAAATGCTGTATTTCAAACAGAAAAAGAGCTGATTATTGATGATAAACAAAAGATCAGGGCAAAGTCGATTATAATCGCAACAGGATCGGGTCCCAAAGAGATTCCCGGGTTTGAATTTGATAATAATCTGGTTATGTCTTCCACTGATGCCCTTCTTTTGAAAGAGCTTCCAAAATCTGTTGTCATTTTGGGAGCTGGAGCTATTGGGGTTGAATTTGCGCACATAATGAATGCTTTTGGTGTTGAGGTTCATCTGGTGGAGATGATGCCGCAGATTTTGCCAGGTGAAGATAATGAGATATCTGAGTTACTTCAAAGGTCTTTCAGGAAACGCCAAATAAATATATACACATCGACTAAAGCATCCGGTATAAAAAAAGGCGAAAACAGTGTAGAAGTTAAACTTGAAACCGAAGGTGAACAAAAAAGTCTGATTGCAGATAAATTGCTTGTTGTAACGGGCCGTGTTCCGAATACAGAGGGTATCGGGTTGGAAAAGACCAGTGTGAAAACCGACAAAGGGTTTATTTCTGTAAACAGTAATTACGAAACTTCGATTAAAGGGATTTATGCCATAGGTGATGTAGTCAAGACGCCCTTGCTTGCACATGTTGCATCAAAGGAGGGTGAAATTGCTGTGGAACATATTGCGGGTGTAAAAACAAATAAAAAGCTTGATCCGTATGGTATTCCGGGTGCAGTTTACTGTGAACCTCAGGTTGCAAGTTTTGGGTATACAGAGGCGGACGCCCGAAAACAGGGCAAGGATTGCAAGGTGTCCAGATTTCCGTATAAGGGTATAGGGAAAGCGGTAGCTGTTGGTAAATCTGATGGGTTTGTCAAACTTGTTACAGATTCCCAAACAGGTGAGATACTTGGGGCTCATGTAATTGGATCGGAAGCTTCAGATTTGATTCATGAGCTGTTGCTTGCGAAGTCTGCGGAGTTATTGCCAACTGATATAGCTGATATGATCCATGCTCATCCTACACTTTCTGAAGGTATAATGGAAGCTGCGCGGTTATCTGAAAACCGGGCAATACATATTTAAACAATATATGTATTCTGAATTTGGATTATCATCTTAATCGCCAATCACAATATATGCTTTTGTTGTAAGGTTATCATGCTTGCCGAGCAAACACGCCCCCCGCGATAACGATTAAAAATTCAAAACAAAACGATTAAGAAAAATCGAAATACGAAACAGAACCAAAGAAAGAGCATGAAAACAAACAGAAATAATAAAAAACCGAAACTCGAAACAGGAACAGAATAAATTGATGTTGTGGGCGTGTGGCAACCTATATATTAATTATGAATTGTGAATGATGAATGATGAATGGTGAAATTAAGAGTAATACTATACTGACTAGTTTAATCTCTAATTTAATACGTTTTTTGCAAGCACTTAATTTTCGAAGGCAACACTGCTCGCATTCTGACTTACTTAACCGTAAGCGTAGTAGTTCCTAATAAAGGGCGCATGCCTTACCAGATTCATATCATTCCTTTATTGCAATATTCGCTACTTTTCTTTGGAATGATAGTGAAAGATTTTCATGTCCGCCGAGCGCACACGACCCCCTGCGATAGCGCATTGCAGCTTTGTAACTTACGGTTTGGGGGCGTGTGGAAACATGTGAATAGTTCCGGCTTACTGAAAAACTCAGGTATATTTCCAAATTTATAATATTTTAATGCTCGCTGAGTGTACATGCATGCAAAATTGTCCTGACCGCAACAATTCTTGTGCGTGACCCGATGTAAAATCGGGATTTTATCATTATAGCTTCTATCGGTACCAACCCCACCAAAACCAAGCCAGGAGCTGCAATGAAGGTGCCCGGGGGACACGCAAACGGAAGCCTTTAGCCCCATAATCTCTATTTTTTATAAATTATTATATCTTCGTTTCTTCTAAAACAAACTCCCCACCATAAACACTCTCAACAATCTCAACCATATCCCTGACTAACTTATCCAAATTGCGATTGGTACAATTATAAGCTACAATAAGCAAATCCCGACTTTATCTAAAAAGGGGATTGTATGCTCAGCTCAAAGATTATTCTTATTTTTTATTATCCATTAATGGGCTTGTGTGCTTTGTGTACTGGTACTGGTGGAAAATGGTCATTATTATAACAAAAAATCTTCAATATTGGAGGGCGTTATTGTTTTCAAGTTATGCTGGGGGTAAGCTTTTAAAAATGTTTTAGGAAAACGAACATTTCTTTTATTATTCCATTTAAATTCAAATGCATTCAAAACTGTTTCGTGCTCTTCAATAAAATCAATTTCCTGTTGTTGTGTTGTCCTCCAAAAATAAACATTAGCATCAATCATGTTATTACTTAAAAATTTAATTCTTTCGCTTACAAGAAAGTTTTCCCATAAAGAGCCTGAATCAGTACGACTTTCGATATTCTGAAAATTACCAATGATTGCGTTACGGATGCCGTTGTCATAAAAATATATTTTTTTACTTTTCTTTATTTCGTTTCTAACATTTCGACTTAAAGCAGGAAGAGAAAAAACAATAAACACCTTTTCTAAAAGATCAATATATTTCTCCACTGTATTTTTGTTCGAACCTACTAATTGTGCGATTTCATTATATGAGACTTCATTTCCTATCTGAAAAGCAAGAGCGCGGAGGATTTTTGTGAGTATGGATGGTTTTTTAATACTATCAAGAATCAGCAAGTCTTTGAAAAGAAAGCTTTCTGCCAGTAGTTTTAACAATCTTTGCTCTTCACCATTACAAAGAGCAATTTCAGGATAGTATCCATAGACAAGTCTGAAATCCAGATTCCTTTTTTCTTCTATAATGCCAATTTCTTTACATAATTCTTCAAAAGAAAATGGATAAAGGTGATAAATATATTTGCGACCAGTAAGAGGTTCGTTTGAACGGTTTGCAAGTTCAAAAGAAGATGATCCGGTTGCAATAACCTGAATGTCAGTTAAAAGATCTGTAATAAGTTTAATTGCCAATCCAATATTATCAATTCTTTGTGCTTCATCGATAAAGACAATTTTGTTTTTTCCGATTAATTTTTTCCATTTTGTGGATGTTATATTCCTGAGCATTTCGCATATATCAGGTTCATCACCGTTGAGAAAAAGGATATCATTCCTGTTTTTAAGTATTTCGTGTACCAGTGTTGTTTTTCCGGTCTGTCTGGCACCATAAATTAAAATAGCTTTTCCTCGAAACATATCAGATTTAATCTGTTCATCGATTGTACGTTTAATCATAATAACTGTATAATTAATTTAAAACTAACGATTTTAAGAGTTTGGTTTAATTATAAATATAATAATATGTAATTTGTATTACTTAATATTATAATATTTTGTAGATAAAGCCAATATGTATGAAAAATTGCCTCAAATATTTTCACTGCTTGCAGCAATATTTGACGAGAAAACAAAAACAGAGTATCTTGAAACGCTTCTACGGTATTAAGTTCTATTTCAGATACGGAGCAGTTGGATATAATAAAAACGGAAATCAATCAATTTATAGAGCATGGAGGTGAAATCATGACTACAATTGCGGAAAAATGGATACAGGAAGGTATTGAGAAAGGTAAACTCGAAGGTAAACTCGAAGATGCCAAAAAGATGCTTCAAATAGGTTTGAATGTTGAACAGATTATTGAGATTACGGGTTTAAGAAGGGATAAAATTGAAGAGTTAATGGAAAATAAAAACTAACATAATATTTTGAGAGAATTAAAAAGTAAAAAAGATCATCATGTCCGCCGAGCGCACACGACCCCCGCGATAGCGTATTACAGCTTTGCAACTTTCGGTTTGGGGGCGTGTGGTAACCTGTGGATAGTTCCGGTTAAAGAAATAATCTAATAAAAAAATGAATAAATCAAATCCCAATCTGTAAGTATCTCGTCGGGCGCGAAAGCCCGTATAATTCAATATTGCTACTTCAAATATTTTTCTTACTATGAACAAAAAAGGTTGATATTATATTATAACCATGTCGTCTTATCATGATAAATGGTATACAAGAATTTTCAGTGATCCAAAAATTGTTGAAGAACTGCTTCGTTCTTTTGTTCATGAAGAGTTTATTGAAGAGCTGGATTTCAGTTCACTTAAAAAACTTAATACAAAGTTTGTACCGGTATCCGGAAACTCAAGACACGCGGATATAGTTTATGAGATAAAATCAGATGGCCAAAGTGCTTATATTTATCTTTTTCTGGAGTTTCAGTCTACTGTGGACCGGTTCATGGCATTAAGGATGAACCGCTATTTGCTTGAGTTTTATCAGGAGAATCAGCGTCTTAATGGAGAAAAACATTTAAATCCGCCTTTTCCGGTATTAATATATAATGGTGATACCAAATGGAATGCGCCAACAAGTTTAAGGGAGCTGTTTTATAAATCTTCGGTTCCAAAGAAATATATTCCTGATTTCAGTTATTTTAAAATAGCAATTAATGAGATACCGAAGAGGGAGCTTGTAAAGATACGTAATGCGGTATCAGCAATATTTTATGTAGAAAACAGCACGCCGGAAGATATAAAAAGAAATCGCAAAGAGCTTGTATCACTGTTGTCATCCGTAATAAAAGAAGAAGGGGCACGAATAGTAGATGCGATATTTGAGAGGATGCGAAAAACACAGAAAATAGATAAAAAGGTGTCAGTAATAAATTCAGTTGAAGATTTAGTGGAGGTGACCGGTATGTGGGAAACAGCAGTTAAAAGACATGAAAAACAGATATTGGAAAAAGGTATCGAGAAGGGTATTGAGAGAGGTATCGAGAGGGGTATTGAAAGGGGTATCGAGAAAGGTATCGAAAAAACTCAAAAGGAAAATGCCCTTAAACTCATAGAAAAAGGTATGGATAACAGTTTTATCCATGAAATCACTGGTTTGAGCTTGAAAGAAATACGAGCATTGCGAAAAGAAAAGAAAAAGGTGTAGTTTTTTTACAACTTTCTTTAAAATAATTATGTCTGCTAACGCACATAATCTACGCGATATAAATTAAAACCGAAATATTAAAAAATGCCCCATTTTTTTCCAGGGCCAAAGAGTCGGAGTCCAGGTTAACTGAAAACCAGCCTGGCTGCCGGTTTTACATGGTTCATGCACGGAGCTGCGTTCGAGCTTACCGGCTATAGTATTTCAAATACAAATAATTTAAGCCCGTTTTCTTTATTAATATGTAAAAATTTTGCTGATACAGAGTTTGTTTTGTTTTTTAAAGCAATACTTCTGATAATCTTTTTATTTTCTTCATTGTTTTTAAGATTAATAACAAGTCCCATTGAATCAGTTTTGTTTTCTAAGCTCCAGTATTGCTCATCATCAGAACTAAGTACCTGATAATCTAAAGTAAGTTTTAAATTGAACGTATCTTCCGGAATAAGAGATACAAATGTAGAACAGGATTTTACTTTCTGCCATAATTTAATAATTTCTTTATCCGATAAAAAATCATATTTGAAATAATCATTACTGACATTTTGTAAATCATTCGAATTAAGATTATCTCCTATAACGGCAAGGTCACCCTTTAATGCTACACCCGTAATTACATTGCCCTTGTGACACCGGTAAGTTATGTTACTGCTGGTAGTATTTGCTTTATAATAGCTTACTATATTTACAACAGCATTTGCGCCATGACTTTTAGCAAGTTTTTGCAGATAGATTAATGCTGAGCGCAAAGCCCAGTCACACGAAAATTCCGGTGTTTTTGTAAAACCGTTTGTCTTTTTATTAGCAACCACCCCACTTTTTATGATTTTGGCATCAATTGCATTTCCTTCTAAATAAAACTTAACCGTCCCATCCAATGTCCGATCTTCAATGCAACGTTTTACAGCTTCATTAAAATTATAATTATATACATCATTTGCTGCTATCAAGTTTGATATAAGTATAGCTGTTATAAACATTATTTTATACATAGTTCATCCTTTGCAATTAAAATGTATTTTGTAATTTAATTTTCTAATACTGAGGATTTCGCAATTTTTTACTGTTTTTACGTTTAAAATGGCTTTGAGAGTGAGTATAATGGTGCTCATGATAAAATTAACTAATATGATTTTTTTTACTTAACTAAAGTAATATCTGAATTTAACATAAACAATAAAAATTCGAAATAAAACTAAATAATAATATGATAAGTTTTATGTTTGCCGAGCACACTTTATGATTTTAAAAGATTATCATTGTTAGAATTTACAGGAAATATCGCACATATTGAGTTTAATGAATATCCCGCTCTTTCATGAATATGGATGTTTTGTTTGCACTATCTAACCCGGACTTTTCCGCCCAGGCTGTTATAAAACGCTCTTTCAGAGCTAAAAGAGATTTGATAAAAAATTATGATAACAATGTAGCCCGAAGCCACAGATAGACAAAAACTTCAGGAACAAAATGGTCAAAATAGCCCTGAAAGGGCGATATTTAACAGCCCAGGCTGCAAGCCTGGTATAAAAGTGAAAACAACGATCCCCCAGCCCTGTAAGGGCGGGATACTCTGATTGCTTAATCAACAATACACATTAGTATCTTAACCCGGCGTACATGAATATTCTTATTCTTGTATAAACAGGTTAATGTGGCACTTGGTATTAAACATTTCTATTTCATATGTTAATATTTCAATATGCATAATTTTAATTTATTCAAATTTATAATAAGTCCGTTTTGATTATTGACATGATTTTATATAAACACTATATTAAATTCATCATCCGGTTTACTTTGTGCTTCATTGAATATAAACATATATGCTTTATACCTTAATCGGACCGGATAATTTTAAAAATACTGTTATTGATCATCACAACACGCACGGATGCGTTTTAATACAATTCTTATTCACCTTTTCATAGGAGTAATTCTTATGGCAGAAGACAAAACACCTTCGCAATGTTTCGAAGAAGTGAAGGATGATATCCTGGCGATTCCTGATGATGCGATTGCGTATAGCAAGATGCCTTATGAGGAAGCGATGCAG